>DASYVZ010000156.1:0-3862 GCA_035936515.1 Solirubrobacteraceae bacterium
GACCGATCGGAGGGCTCCCGAATGCTTCGTCGTGGTGGATGCACGAGCCGCTGTGTCACCGCGCTTGTTTGATGGCGCGCGACCGGCGCGCGGCGTGCGCGTCGTCGATCAGCGCGGCGATAGGGCGGCGCTCGTCGAGGACACCCAAGCGATCGACAACAGCGGCTATATCGCGCGGAACGCGGTACCACATAGCTCCGACGGCTGTGCAGGAGCATGACGAGGCGGAAGTCTTTCTCCATCCTGGCCGGGGCGCTGGTCTTCCTTGCGGCCTGGACGGTTGCCATCGTCACTTCGGTCGGTGACCGAGACAGCGTCGCCTTGCCCTTGGTCGTCGTCGCAACCGTCCTAGCAGGCGCGCTGGCACGTGACTGGAGGGCGCTCTTCTTGGCGGTCGCTGTAATCCCGATTGCGGCGCTGCAAGCGTGCGACACGAGCACAGCGGGTTGCGAGATCAACGCCCCCGCATATGCAGCAGTCTTCTTCGCGCCCTCCGCCGCTGCCCTGCTAGCGCTCGGAGTCTTGTTGGGCAAAGCGATCGCGCGAAGACGACCCTCCTGACCCTTACCGCTGCAGCTGTGCTCGCGGTGGCCGCGTTGCTTCTCGTCATGAGCGTCGGGGCTGCCGCGACCGTGGTGCTGTTTGCGCAGCGGTCGCGGCGATCGATCCGCGGTCGCAGCGAGTAGTAGGCGCCACGGTTGGGCGGCGGAGGGAAAGGGCCAGAGCCCGGCCGGTCCCACAGCCGAACGGTTATCGGGACAGACGCCTGTGAACGCACGTCCTCAATGCGGACGCGTTGCTACGTTGGCGGCCGCGCCTGCTCGTCGAGGTCTTGCGCCTTCGCACGGGCCTTCTGCTGGGTGTGCTCATAGCCGTGCCGCTGGCGCAGATACAGGCCTCGGAGATCCTCGTGAACGTTCAGCGCGGTCAAGAGGTCTTCGCGGAGTTGACCGACGTCCACATTGAGCTCGGCCAACACATGCATCGGTACACCGCCGCCTTCGGTGATCATGGCAAGCAGCAGGTGCGCGTCGTTTGACGGCAGCTGCTCGAGGCGCTCCGCCTCGACCTCCGCGAGCCTGCGGACAATGGTCGCGCGCGGCGATGAACTCCACCGCACTGAGTCCTGCCAGCCATCCCCGATCATCTCGGCCACGCGACGCCGCGTGGCGTCAAGCTCGACACCATGAGCGGCGAGCACCTTCGCAGCGACTCCATCCTCGTCGGCAAGCACGCCGAGCAGCAGATGCTCACAGCCAATTCCGTTGTGCCCCAGGCGCTCAGCCTCTTGGATGTATCGCGGCATCGCGGCGGCGCCTGGCATCGACGCGATTATGCCGCGCCAACGCGGCGGCGCCGACCTTTCCACGATCAACCCGAACGCTCAGGCCGCGACAGGGCGGCGCCTCAACGAGCGCGACGTGGCAAGCCGGTCCCTCGGCGCGCCGCGAGAACCGCACGCGGGATGGGCAGCGCCCGGCGCCGCCGGCGTTCCACAGCCGAACCTCTACCGGTACGCCGCTGATGGCCACCCGTGCGACTGCTCCTTTTGCCGCTGAATGCTGGACGCCAGCGCCTAGCGGCGCTGCTCACGTGATTCGGCGTCGGGGTCTTCGAGCGCCGCGCGGATGAAGCGGTCGGGCGCCTCGAGAAACCCGCGCGTAAAGCGCACGGCGTCGAGGTCGTCATACGCGCACCGCGCCAGCCCGTTGTCGTCGAGTTCGAAGATGTGGGCGTCAGGGCATGCAAGCAGGATCGGCGAGTGCGTCGCGATGATGAACTGTGCTCCCGAGCGGGCTGCGCGGACGACGATCGCCAGGAGGGCAAGCGCGCCGCTGACGGAGAGCGCGGCCTCGGGCTCATCAAGGACATCGAAGCCCTCGCCGCCGAAGCGGTTGGCGGCCAATGCGAGAAATGACTGCCCATGCGATTGCTGGTGCAGCGGGGTGTCGCCGTACAGCGACAGGTCGGGCGCGTACGTCGTGCCGCTGTCGATGAAGTGCGCGACGTTGAAGAAGCTCTCCGCGCGCAGGAAGTATCCGTTGCGGGGCTTCGTCGACGACAGCACCGGCGCGAGGGCGCCCTCCATTACCGCGCGCGGGACGGCGGGCAGGTGACCGGACCGCTCGAGCTCACCGCCCTCGGCGCCATATCCCATCGCCTCGGCGATCGCCTCGATCAGCGTGGACTTGCCCGTCCCGTTGTCACCAGCCAGCAACGTGATCGGCGTGTCGAGCCGCAGCCTCTCGATATCGGCGACTGCCGGCACGTCAAACGGAAAACCGCTTCCCCACAGATCCTCGACGCGAAGCATGCCCAGGAGATACGGGCCACGCCCGATGCGACGTTGATCACGCCGTCGCGCCACCCGACAAAGCTACCGCCGACACGACGACGCATCCAACCCGGCCGCCCGGCACGTCCGGAAGCCAACCGCAACCGGCGGCGCGTCCGGAAGGCCAACCGTCAGCGGCGTCTGCTGACGGCGACGCTGCAGCCGCGCAGTTTCCGCTGGTGTTAGCCGGGCTGGTGATGGTTGGTTTGTGTGGGGCGTCTGCATGGTCCCCAGCCTGTCGTGGTCTCCGCTATGAGCCAGATGCTCTTGATCGGGTCGCCTCCGAATGCGAGAAGTCGGCCGCGGCAGACGGCGCGGATTTCACAGAGCGGGAAGGTCACGTATTCGCTGCCTTCGTTGGCGGTGTAGCAGTTGGCCTGTGGGTAGCGCTGCTTGATCAGCTCGCGTGAGTCGCCGACGCCGACTCCCTCGGGGGTTTCGGCGCGCTGTGACGTTGTGACCCAGCCGGCGATGCGGCCATCCGAAGCGAAGAAGGCGCGGCGTTTGTACCGCAGCGTCTCGTTCTTCGTTTCGCCGCGGCCGGGGGTTCGAAAGGCGGTCGGACCGCCGATGTCGTAGTAGTCCTCGCCGATCGGCTCGGCGGATTCGTTTGTCCCGCGCTTCTGCGGTCGTCCGAGCTTGGCGACGAGGCGCTCGGTGCTCGAGCGCAGCGCGATCCCTTCATAGGTTCCCTTGCGCCAATCGACGATGAGCGGGTTGTCGGGATGTTTGTCGACGGGTGCGCGGATCGCGTCAAGCGCGCCTATACCGAGCGCAAAGCAGATGACGCCGCCGGTCGCGACAGCGAGCGTTTGAGCAGGCACTCCGCGCCGCCGCGCCCACCGGCCGGCGGCGATCGCGGCGGCCAGACCGCCGACGACGACGGGCGCGGCGATAACGGCTCCGAAGATCGCCCACGCGAGTATCCCATCGGCCGAAATGACCGACACGGCGAGGATCGGAATTGCCGCCGCAAGAAACCACCAGCTGGCGGCAAGGGCGGCCGCCAGCAGCACCGCGAACACCAGCGCCGCGTGCGCGAGCAGCCGCAGTAGCGGCTCATCGAGCGGCGCTTGCAGAAGCACCCAGACAACGACAGCGACCGCGTAGCCAGCAACCGCAACCGACAGACGCCGCCCCGCGTGCCAGCGCCGCTCTGTAGGGCCTGCGCTCGCGCTCATTTCGAATCTGCCTCTTCATCGGCCAGACGACGCGACACGAGGCGTCTCTCCAGACTTGAGACGCGCAAGCCGCGATGCGAACGGGATCCGGGACGCCGACTTCGAGCGGCTGCGGCGCCTGAAGCGTGTCGGGGCGCCGGGACGGACTCGGACACCTGTGATGCTCGCGACGCTCGGATGTGTTGCGTCATCCCGCGAACAGCACCGCGAGCGTCCACACCGAGACGAGGCTGAGTATAAACGCGAACAGCGCGAGCAGCGCCCACCAGCTGCGAGTTCCTGCTGCGACCGCGAGCACCGCGAATGCCACACCTCCAATCGCCAAGCCGACGAAGATCCACAGCGC
>DASYVZ010000157.1:0-1788 GCA_035936515.1 Solirubrobacteraceae bacterium
CCGGAGCGCACCTGTGCGTAGTTGATCAGGGTCACGATGAAGACGCCGCCCAGCGCGTTGCCCAGTAGGGTCGTGCCCTGCCAGCCCAGGGCCGGTCCGAACTCTGCGTCGCCTTCGAGGACCGCGGCCCACGCCTCGACAGCCGTCGCGACGCTGTGGTCGAAACTGCCCAGCCCGACGAGCATGGTCAGCGCCCACACGACGAACAAGGCGCCGAGCGGGCTGTTGACCGCCTCCACCAGCCAGGCGACCAGCGCCAGCAGCCAGCCGGCGAGCACAGCCGCCCAGAAGGTCACCCAGACGTCGCGGGATACCGCCTCGTCACCCAGCGACCGGATGCGCTGGGGGACGCCGTCGGGCAACGCCGAGGTCTTGACGGCCACCAGCGCGAACAACACGGCGCCCACGAGGTTCGCCACGATGACGATCCCCCACAGCCGCGCGGTGCCGGGCAGGTACCTGCGGTCCCCCATCAACAGCAGAACCGGGTACAGCGTGTTCTCGGTGAAGAGCTGGGCACGGCCGAGGATCGCCCCGATGTAGCCGATCGGGTAGACCAGCGCCGCGACGAAGAGCGCGGCGCCGCCATCGAGGTAGACCAGCGCGGTGGCGTAGGCCAGGGCGCTCGCCCCGATCGTGAAGCCGGCGAACAGCCCGGAGAAGCCCAGCGCGCTCGGGGTGCGCGAGAGCTCCTCGCTCGCGTCCTCGCGGACGCG
The DNA here is from genome assembly GCA_035936515.1 of Solirubrobacteraceae bacterium. GTDB lineage: Bacteria > Actinomycetota > Thermoleophilia > Solirubrobacterales > Solirubrobacteraceae > CADCVQ01. Next base: position 717 of record DASYVZ010000157.1, read on the forward strand.
CGCGTAGATCTCGTCCACCCCCGGCCGACTTGACTCGACTTGGCCGGCCATCTCTAGGAGCGTAGCACGATGTGTGCTACGCTGGCGGCATGGCTCGTTCTCTTCACGTACGACTTGATGAGGCGAGCGCCGCGGCGCTGGATGTCGTGCGTGCCGAAGGGCTGAATGATTCCCAAGCGGTTCGCACCGCGCTGCGCGAGGCGGCGGCACGGCGGCGCAACCGGATGGCGTTGCGCGAGGAAGTTCGCCGGCTCGCCGACGATGCTGCGGACCGCGAAGAGATGCGCGCCATTCGCGAGCAGATGGCGGAGCTCGCGCCGTCGGCAGAGTAGGCGCGTGGTTCGCGGGGAGGTGTTCCGTCTGCCGGCACCGAGTCGCGCTCGGGGTCGCGAGCAGCGCGGGGCTCGCTACGCGGTCGTTGTGCAGGCCGACGAGTTGCTGGGGCTGCGCACAGCGCTGGTCGCGCCGACTTCCGCCAGCGCACAGGCGGCTACGTTTCGGCCCGCGATCGAAGTGCTTGGAACGCAGACGCGCGTCCTGATCGAGCAGACGACCGTGGTGGATCCCCAGCGGCTGAGCGACTCGGCCGGCCGCCTCGGCGCCGGCGAGATGCAGGCCGTCGACGAAGCGCTTCGTCTCATCCTCGCGCTGTAGAACGCGACGTCCCACAGCGACGTGGAGTGCCTACCGTCCGCTGTAGCACTCCGCTCTCACCGCTGAAGCGATGCGGAGCACGATGACCTCGCGACGGTCCTCACGGACGCGATAGAGCACCCGATAGCTGCCGCGGCGGGCCGACCAGATCCCGGCGAGGTCACCGCGCAGGGGTTTGCCCGACACGACGCGGCTCCCTCACCAGGCTGGTCGTGAGGAAGTCGGTGACGGCAGGGGCGACGGCCTCCGGCAAGCGTTCTGTCAGGCCCGCGCTGGCGGAGTCAGGATGACTTCGTACGCATCGTCGCTGAGCACGAAGAGCATTTCCTCCAGCTGCGCAAGATCATCGGGGCTGATGATCACGGCCGCGTCATGGCCTTTGCGCGTGATCACGACTCGCTCGTGCTCACGCTCCACT
>DASYVZ010000158.1:0-8111 GCA_035936515.1 Solirubrobacteraceae bacterium
TCGAGGCGGTTCCGCGCGAGGAGAACTTCTATGACTTCGAGTCGCGCTACGAGATCGGCCGCACGGACTTCGTGTGCCCGGCCGACCTGCCGGAGGAGATCACCGCACGCGCGCAGGAGCTCGCCCTGCAGGTGTGGGACGTCCTCGGCTGCCGCGGCTTCGCCCGCGTGGACCTCATGTACTGCGAGGACAGCGCCGAGCTGACGGTGCTCGAGGCCAACGCCATCCCCGGGATGACAGAGACCTCGCTGCTGCCGATGGCGGCCGATGCCGCGGGCCTGGGCTTCGATCAGCTCATCGAGCGGATCGTCGGCCTCGCGCACCTGTGACCGTTCGGCGGCGCGCCCGGAGACGTCGCGCCCGTCCTACTCCTCGCCGGCGAAGTCCTCCGGCGAGACCTGGTCGAGGAAGTCCTTGAACTTCTCGACGACCTCCTCGGTGTCCTCGACGTCGTGCTCGAACTCGATCGCCGACTCGGCGATGACATCCTCGGCGGCGAAGATCGGTGCGCCCGAGCGCACCGCGAGCGCGAGGGCATCGCTGGGCCGCGAGTCGATCTCCATCTCCTTGCCGTCGACCGCGAGTGTGATCGAGGCGAAGAACGTGTTGTCGCGCAGCTCGGTGACCGCGACCTGGGTGCAGCGCACCTCCAGCTCGCCGAGCATGTCGCAGAGCAGATCGTGGGTCATCGGGCGCGGCGTGCTTGCTCCCTGGAGCTTCATGAGGATCGCTGCCGCCTCTGGGTGGCCGATCCAGATCGGGAGGAACTTGTTGCTGTCGACGGTCTTCAGCAGCACGATCGGCTGCTTGCCGACCATGTCGAAGCTGACGCCGTAGATGACCATCTCCTGCATGGGGTGGAGCATAGCTGCGGGCTGGAAGGTGCCGGAAGCTCAACTCCGGCCAGCCGTGCTCGTCCGTGTCGTGTCTGCATCGAGGCCTATAGGCGTGAGTTCGCGTACGCGCGGCTCGCCGGCTACGACGCCGTCGCCGCGCGCTCCCGCTCCGCCCGCGCGATCTCGTGCTTGACGGCGATGAAGCTGTCCGGCGTGACCGAGATCGAGTCGATCCCGGCGTCGACCAGGAAGCGGGCGAAGGTGGCGTCGTCGCTCGGCTTCTGCCCGCAGAGTCCGACCTTGCGATCGCGGTCGTGCGCGCTCTCGATGAGCTGGGCGATCATCCGTCGGACCGCGGGATTGCTCTCGTCGAACTGCTCGGCGAGCGCCTCGTTGTCGCGGTCGATGCCGAGCACGAGCTGCGTGAGGTCGTTGGAGCCGATCGAGAAGCCGTCGAAGCGATGGGCGAACGCATCGGCGAGCACGACGTTGGAGGGGATCTCGGCCATCACGTACACCTCGAGCCCGTCCTCGCCGCGCACGAGGCCGCTGTCGGCCATCGCCTCCAGCACCCGGTCGGCCTCCTCGAGCGTGCGACAGAACGGGATCATGACGACCAGGTTCTTGAGCCCCATCTGCTCGCGCACGCGGCGCACGGCTGCGCACTCGAGGGCGAAGCCCTGCCGGTAGCCCTCGCTGTAGTAGCGGCTCGCTCCGCGCCAGCCGAGCATCGGGTTCTCCTCGTGGGGCTCGAACTGCCGGCCCCCGATCAGCTGGGCGTACTCGTTGGTCTTGAAGTCGCTCATGCGCAGGATGACGGGATGCGGATGGCGAGAGGCGGCGATCCGCGCGATGCCCTCGGCCAGACGCTCGACGAAGTACTCGCGCTTGTCCTCGTAGCGGCGCGTGAGGTCGGTGATCGTGTCGCGGGCCTCGTCGTCGTGCAGCTCGTCGAATCGCGCCAGGGCCAGCGGGTGGATCTTGACGTGGTTGTCGACGATGAACTCCATCCGTGCCAGCCCCACACCTTGGGCCGGCAGCTGCCACCAGCGCAGCGCCACGGCGGGATCGGCGAGGTTGAGCATGACGCGCGTCTCGGTGTCTGCGACGTCGCTGACGTCGATGTCCTCGACCTCGAAGTCCAGCGCCCCCTCGTAGACGAAGCCCTCATCGCCCTCCGCGCAGCAGACGGTCACCGTCTGGCCGTCTTCGAGCGTGTCGGTGACGCCGTGCGCGCCGACGATGGCCGGCAGGCCGAGCTCGCGGCTGACGATCGCGGCGTGCGACGTTCGCCCGCCGTGCTCGGTGACGATCGCGGCGGCACGCTTCATGATCGGCAGCCAATCGGGGTCGGTCATCTGCGTCACGAGCACCGCGCCGTCCTCGAAGCGCTCCGCCTCGTCGACGGACTGCAACGGGCACGCCGGTCCAACGCCGATCGCGTCGCCGATCGCGAGCCCGGTGGCCAGCCGGCGGCCCTCGCCCGTGAGCCGGTACGTCTTCAGAGCGGCGCCCTTGCGCCGTGAGTGCACGGTCTCCGGGCGTGCCTGCACGATGAACAGCTCGCCGCTGACGCCGTCCTTCGCCCACTCCACGTCGACGGCGCCGCCGTAGTGCTGTTCGAGCGCGACGGCCCAGCGGGCGAGCTGCAGGATCTCGCGATCGCAGAGCGCGTAGGTGGTGCGCTCCTCCTCGCTCGTCTGCTCGACGCGCGTCGGCTGCTCTGCGTCGCCGTAGACCATCTTCTGTTCCTTGCCGCCCAGCTTGCGCGCGATGATCGGCGTCAGCGACGGCTCGTCGAGCAACGGCTTGAACACGAGGTGCTCGTCGGGGTCGACGGCGCCCGCGACGAGCAGCTCCCCAAGACCGCGCGCGGCATTGATGAGCACGGTGTGCGGGAAGCCGGTCTCGGTGTCGATCGAGAACATCACGCCGGCGCAGGCGAGGTCGGAGCGGACCATCTGCTGGACTCCCACCGAGAGGCTGACCTGCAGGTGGTCGAAGCCGTGCTGCTCGCGGTAGGTGATCGCGCGGTCGGTGAACAGCGACGCAAAGCAGCGCCGGCATGCGTCGAAGATCGCCTGGGTCCCCCGCACGTTCAGGAAGGTGTCCTGCTGACCGGCGAAGCTCGCCTCGGGCAGGTCCTCGGCGGTCGCGCTGGAGCGAACGGCGACGTCGGGTTCCTCACGACCCGCCTCGGCGGCGAGCTCGCGGTACGCGTCGGCGATCTCGTCGCGCAGCGGCTGGGGCAGCTCGGCGGCCTGCAGCGCGCCGCGGATCGCGCGGCCGACCTCCCTCAGAGGGGCGCGCCCGTCGCGCAGCTCGTCCAGCCGCGCGGCCACCTCGGCCTCGAGCGCGTTGACCTCCAGGAACGCCCGGTAGCCCTCCACGGTGATCGCGAAACCGGGCGGTACGTTGATGCCGGTCGCCGTCAGCTCCCGGAGCATCTCGCCCAACGAGGCGTTCTTGCCTCCGACCCGCGCGATGTCCTCCCGACTGAGCTCGCGCAGTCCGACCACGTATCGCGGCTGCTCGGCCACGTCTGGGGTATCGCCCGTGGCCGCGTGCGGCAAACGCCGTCGCGGCGAAGCGGCTTGCGGCTGTCTGGCGTCGTGCGCTTGGCTAGGCTCGGGTTCGATCGCCATGGAGTTCGTCGCGACGAGGCATTGGCACCGCATCGCGGATGGTCGCCTGCAATGCGACGTGTGCCCGCGCGGGTGCCGGCTGCGCGACGGGCAGCGCGGGCTGTGCTTCGTGCGCGCCCGCGAGGGCGAGCAGATCGTGCTGACGACGTACGGTCGCTCCAGCGGCTTCTGCGTCGATCCGATCGAGAAGAAGCCGCTCAACCACTTCCTGCCGGGCACGCCGGTGCTCTCGTTCGGCACGGCGGGCTGCAACCTGGGCTGTCGCTTCTGCCAGAACTGGGACATCTCGAAGTCGCGCGAGATGGACACGCTGGCCGATGCCGCCTCCCCCGAGGCCATTGCCCAGGCGGCGCAGCGGCTGGGCTGCGCGAGCGTCGCGTTCACGTACAACGACCCGGTGATCTTCATGGAGTACGCGATCGATGTCGCCGACGCCTGCCGCCGGCGCGGGATCCGTGCGGTCGCGGTCACTGCCGGTTATGTCTGCGATGCGCCGCGCCGCGAGTTCTTCGCGCACATGGACGCGGCCAACGTCGACCTGAAGGCGTTCAGCGAATCCTTCTACGCCCGCACCTGCTCGGCGCATCTGCGGCCGGTCCTCGACACGCTGGAGTACCTCAGGCACGAGACCGACGTCTGGTTTGAGATCACCACCCTGCTGATCCCCGGCCTGAACGACTCCGACGAGGAGATCGACCGGATGACGAGCTGGATCGTCGAGCGGCTCGGCCGCGACGTGCCGATCCACTTCACGGCGTTTCATCCGGACTACAAGCTGCGCGACAGGCCGCCGACGCCCCCGGCGACGCTGTCGCGCGCGCGCTCGATCGCGATCGCCAACGGTGTGCGCTTCGCGTACACCGGCAACGTGCACGACCGCGACGGCGACAGCACGTACTGCGGCGGGTGCGGCGATCTCGTCATCGAGCGCGACTGGTACCAGCTCGGCCGCTACACCCTCACCGACGACGGCCGCTGCCGGTCATGCGATACGCCGTTGCCCGGCGTGTTCGCGGGCCCGCCCGGCGAGCAGGGACCGCGCCGTCAGCCGATCCGGCTGCAGCCTCGGGGGGTCCGACGGCCGGGCTCCTAGAGTCCCCTTCGTGACGTACGTCGTCGCGAACTGGAAGATGTATCTCGGGCCGGCGGAGGCGATCGCTCTCTTCACGCGGGTGCAGGAGCGCCTTCGCGACGAGGCCGACGCGGGTCTGCCGCTGCCGGTCGTGATCGTGTGCCCGCCCGTGATCTCGCTGATGGCGATGCGCGACATCGCCGACCGCCGGGTGGTGCGGCTCGGCGCCCAGAACTGCCATTGGCAGTCGCCCGGACCGCATACCGGCGAGATCTCGGCGTCCATGCTCACCGGGCTGGCCGAGTACGTCCTGGTCGGCCACAGCGAGCGGCGGCGGGCCGGCGAGACCGATGAGCAGATCGCGCGGAAGGTGGGGGCGGTCGCCGCCAACGGCATGATCCCGATCCTGTTCGTCGGTGAAGACGATCGCACCTCGGCGGCCGCCGAGCGCGCCGAGGAGCGCCTCGAGCGCGGGCTGGCGGAGGTCGATGTCCGCTATCAGCCGGTGCTGGTGGTCTACGAGCCGACCTGGGCGATCGGCGCCGATGCGCCGGCCGCCGCCGACCACGTGCGCAGCGTCGTCACGCGTCTGAAGCAGCGGCTGATGGACAGCGGGGCGCAGCGACCCGCGATCATCTACGGGGGGACGGTTACGGGCGACAACGTACGCCGGTTCACCGCGATCGACGTGCTCGATGGCGTCGGGGCCACGCGGGCGACGCTGGAGGAGCGGGAGTTCGTGACGATCGTGCGGCAGGTGGGGCGCGCCCGGCCGCAGCGCGCCGCAGGCTGAACGGGATGCGCCCACGGGCGCAATCGCCTGAGTCCCTGCGATCAGCCCGCCACGCGCTCGGGCCGCACCCACCGCCGCTCGACATCGGCGGTGCGAACGGCGTCGAAGACGGCCTGCACGCGCAGTGCCTCGTCGAGCGACGGATCGGGCGCGGCGCCCTCACGTATGGCGGCCCAGAAGCGACGGGCGACGTGCTTGAACGCGTCCTGCGGCGAGGAGCTCAGCGGCCCCTCGACCTGCAGTTCCTCGCCGCTGCGTCCCCAGGACAGCCGCCCGTCGGCGTCGAGCCGGACGGTGCCCTCCGCGCCGTGGATCTCGACGACGTCGCCGCGATCGTGGCGCGCGGTCGCTACGAAGCTCACGATCCCAAGCCCGCCGCCGCGGAACCGAAGGAGGATGGCGAACGTGTCCTCGGCGCTCACCGGGCGCAGATCTCCGTCGTCGGCGATGCGTTGCGCAACCGTCGCCTCGGTCGCGGCGGCGACCGCCTCCACGTCGGGGAACAACTCGAGCAGCAGGTCCAGGTCGTGGACGCCGTAGCCCTGCAGACGGCCGCCGCCGAGGGTGGCGTCGTGTACCCAGGTCCAGGGACGCGAGCGCGGGTCCGCATGATCGGCGAACACCAGCGACACGCTCGCCAGCCGCGGGCTGCCCAGCACTTCACGGCCGCGCTGCAACAGACGACGGCGAGTCTCCTCGAGCCGGCGCCCGTAGTTGACCGCCGCGACGACTCCCGCCCGACGCACGGCGGTGATGATCTCCTGCGCGGCGGCGAGGTCGTCGGCCAACGGCTTCTCACACAACAGATGCAGCCCACGCTCGACCACCGCGCGGGCAAATTCGGGATGCGTCACCACGGGAGTCGCGACGTGCACCGCCTCGAGGCCGGGAAACCGCAAGAGCTCGTCGAGGTTCGCCGTCCCCAGCTCGAGTCCAGCCTGCTCGGCCAGCTCGCGCGCGCGCTCGGGTCGACGAGACCACACCGCCACCGGGTGGAACTCCTCCAACTCCGAGTACACCGGAAGTGCGACCTTGGAGCCGTAACCGCCGCCCACCACCGCGACTCTTACCGGATCGCTCACGACGCATCACGCCCAAGCTCACGAGAAGATGGCGCTGCCAAGGCGGATCGGCTGGCGGGGGGCACGCGTGGCACGGACGCGTTGTACCCGAGACGAACGCGATCGCGTCGACGCATCTGCGGAACCGCGACTGGGTGATCCTGGATTCGAACTAGTGATCGCAGGGATGCACGGTGCTGCCCTGGCCGGCCATCGCGGCGCGTGTTGCCGACGGTAGCGCGGCGGCGAGGGCGATCGCGATCAGCACCATCGTCGCGGCGAGCACGTCCAGGCGCGCGCGCCGCCGGGGCGGCGTGGTGCAGTCGAGCAGCTGTTGGACACGGCGGACGACGGCACCGCCGTTGAGCGTCAGCAGCGGGCCGCCGGAGCCGGCGTTGGGTTGTGCGGCTTTGCAGATCGCGCTGGCCAGAGCCGTGGGATCGTGCTTGCGTTGCACTGCCCAGCGGTCGGCATCACGTTCGAGGTGAAAGATCAGCTCCGCGACGGCGCGGCGCGTGCCGGGGAGCGGTCGCGCCAGGGCCCTGCAGATCTCGGCGGCGACCAGCACGAAGCGGTGGCGGCGCGCGATGTGCCCGCGTTCGTGCGCGAGGCTTGCCTCGAGCTCCTCGTCATCGAAGCACGTCAGCGCTCCGGAGGACACGATGACGCGCGGGTGCCGAAGCCCGGCCACGGCCACCACGATGTCGTTCTCGCCGACGACCAGGCTCTCATGGGCGCCCGTGCCGATCGAGGTTCGCCGGACCCAGTCGCCGATCGCGCGGGTCGCGCGCCACAACGAGACGCACACCGCTACCAGCGAGACGGCGAGCGCCAGCAGCGGTGCCAGCAGGGCCAGGTCGCCCACCCGGTGGCCGCTGAGGCCGAAACCCGAGGTCACCAGTGGTACGGCGGCGTGCCAGCACCAGTGCGTGACGTGGTGAAATCCGGGAGTCGTCGAAACGTAGAAGATCGCGAGCAACGCGACGAACAACGCGACGAGCGCGCGGAGGCACAGCGCCGACAACCAGATGATGGCAGCGCTCGCCGGATGCGCCGACTCCAACCGCAGCACGTGTGGACTGGTGATCGCGGCGCCGACGAGCAGCGCGGCCACCGCGATCATCGCCCGCTGGCCTTTGGTGCTGCGCCGACCGGCGCGGCGAGCCGCAGCAGATCGCGGCGGTCGCTCGAGTTGATCATCGCCGCATAGAATCGCTGCGAACCTCGCGGCCGCAACGCCCGTTCGGCGGAATGACGGGATGGCGCGACTCTCGTTCGGTTGCGGGGTGTGATGATGTCGCGATGTGCGGGAGCTTCTCTAGATGATGGCCACCTCGTCGGTCCGCGAGCTCGTATCGCCCGGGCGCCCGCGATGCTGATGCGGACGTCCTTGATCGATGGCGCCGATCATGGCGGGCCGTGCGATGGAGGCCACGGTCATCCGATCGGTTGATGTGTCCCACGACGCGGTTGTCGATGCTCTGACGATGCCCAGCACGCGTCCTACGGTCTTGATCGCAGACGATCATCCGATCTACCGCGAGGGGCTGACGCGTGCGGTTGCCCAGCGCCCCGACCTCGAGCTGGTCGGCGAAGCGCAGGATGGACGCGCTGCGTTGCAGCAGATCCGGTCGTTGTGCCCTTCGGTCGCGCTGCTCGACGTCAGGATGCCAGAGCTCGACGGCCTGCAGGTGCTCAACGCGA
>DASYVZ010000159.1:0-2864 GCA_035936515.1 Solirubrobacteraceae bacterium
CCGACGTCGCCGCCGTGCTGGGCTTTCGCGACGCGCACCACGCGGCCGGCGCGTCGCTCATGACCGATGCCGACGTGCTGGTCGCCACCGACGACGGCTCCGTCGGGCGGCACGGCCTCGTCACCGAGCTGTTGACCGGCGAGCTGGAGCGCGACGCTCACGCCGTCGTGTACGCCTGCGGACCGCCCGCCATGCTCGAGGCGGTGCGCGCGCAGTGCGCCGCCCGCGGCGTGCCGGCGCAGCTCGCGCTCGAGGCGGGGATGGCCTGCGGCTTCGGCGCCTGCTACGGCTGCGTCGTGCCGGTCCGCGACGGCGGCTACGTGCGCCTGTGCGTCGACGGGCCGGTGCTCGACGCCGACCGGTTGGAACGGGTTCCGCAGGGCGCCCACGCATGACAGCGGGCCATTCTGCGTATCCCTTACCGCCTGGGCCGAACGGTCTCTCCTCGCGATGATCGAGTTCTGCGGACTGCGCCTGGCGCACCCGATCATCAACGGCTCGGGAACGTTCGATGCGATCGCGGCGCGGCGCGCGTTCGGCGACGAGCTGCTCGAGCGCTTTCCGTTCAGCGCGTTCGTCTCCAAGACGATCACGCTCGAGCCGCGCGCCGGCAACCCGCCGCCGCGGCTGTGGGAGGCCCAGGCGGGGATGATCAACTCGATCGGCCTGCCCAACCGCGGGCTGCGAGGCTACCTCCAGCACGACCTGCCGCACCTCGCGCAGCTACCGGTCCCGCTCATCACGAACGTCATGGGCTCCAGCGAATCCGAGGTCGCGCGGCTCGTGGAGGCCGTCGACCCGCGGCCGGAGATCGCGGCCATCGAGCTCAACGTCTCGTGTCCGAACGTGAAGACGGGTCTCGACATCGGCGCCGATCCCGCGTCGCTCGCCACGCTGCTGCGCGCGGTGCGCCCCCTGACGGGTAAGCCGCTGATCGTCAAGCTCACGCCGAACAGCGCCGACGTCGCCGCCGTCGCAGCAGCGGCGGAGGCCGCGGGCGCCGACGCGGTGTCGCTCATCAACACGCTGCGCGCGATGGCGCTGGACCCGGTTTCGGGCGCGCCGTGGCTGGGCGGTCGGACCGGCGGGATGTCGGGGCCGGCGATCCGCAGCGTGGCGCTCGCGCAGGTTTCGGCAGTGGCGCGTCGGGTTACGGTTCCGGTCGTCGGAATGGGCGGGGTGGCGCATGGAATCCATGCAAATGACCTCATTTCGGTGGGAGCGGTTCTCGTTGCCGTGGGCACCGAGAACTTCCGCGATCCCTGTGCGGGAGCACGCATCCGCGAAGAGCTGAAATCCCTGCAAATTGCGGGATCCGCTTCAACCGGCCTGCACGTGCCTGGACCTCAACCTGAGGTCGAAGTGAATTGCGGCGATTCGTCATGAATCTGCTTGCGGCGCCGTGGTGAAGATGCAAGTATCGCCCCCGTCGATGCCGCCGTCACAGAACACCGCCACGAAGCAATCGGCGGCGCCAGAACGCTCGCACGCGCAGCGTCTCGACGCGCTCGACCGGGCCAATCACATCCGCACGCGACGCGCGACGCTCAAGAAGGACCTGAAGGCGGGCCGCTGCTCGATCCACACGCTCCTGCTCGAGCCGCCCGAGTACATCATGACGGCGAAGGTCTTCGACATGCTGCTCGCGGTGCCGAAGTACGGGCGCGTGAAGGTCAACAAGGTCCTCACGCAGTGCCGCATCTCGCCGAGCAAGACGATCGGCGGGCTGTCGGAGCGCCAGCGCAACGAGCTCGTCCGGCTGCTGCGCCGCTAGCTGCGGCTCGACCTGCGAGCCCGTGGCGCGCACGGTCGTCATCACCGGCCCGTCGGGCGTCGGCAAGGGAACGCTGATCCGCTCGCTGCGCGAGCGCATGCCGGAGTTGCAGCTGTCGGTGTCGGCAACGACGCGCCGGCCGCGCACGGGGGAGACGCAGGGCGAGGACTACCACTTCATGTCCCCGGCGGAGTTCGAGCAGCACGTTGCGGCGGGGGACTTCGTCGAGCACGCCGACTATGCCGGCGCGCGCTACGGCACGTTGCGCTCGGAGCTCGAGACGCGATCGGCGAGCGGCGCACCGGTCCTGCTCGAGATCGAGGTCCAGGGCGCGCGCCAGGTGCGCCGGACGATGCCGGAGGCGGTGCAGGTCTTCATCGCGCCCCCGTCGATCGAGGCCCTGCGCGCCCGGCTCGTCGGCCGGGGCACCGACGCGCCCGAGCAGGTCGAGGCGCGGCTGCGCAGCGCCGAGGCCGAGCTCGCCGCTCAACGGGAGTTCCCGCACGTCGTCGTCAACGACCGCCTCGAGGACGCCGTCGAGGAGCTGGTGCAGATCGTGCGCGAGACGACGGCGACTCGCTAGGTCGCGACGACTGCGCGGTCGCTCGACGGTCGCGATCTTGCCCGCCGTCGTCCGTCCTCGCTACGCTGACGGCATGATCTCCCCCCGCATCGACCGCCTGCTCGAGAACGTCGACTCCAACTACGCCTCCGTTGTCGTCGCGGCCAAGCGCGCGCGCCAGATCAACTCCTACTACCACAACCTCGGCGAGGGGACGTTCGACGAGTTCCCGCCCCCGATGGTCGACACCGGCTCCAAGAACTACCTCACGATCGCGCTCGAGGAAGTCGCCGCCGGCAAGATCAAGTACCAGTACCGCTAGGTCTCCCGGCGGCAGCTGACATGGCGCGGATCCTGCTCGGAGTCAGCGGTGGGATCGCCGCCTATAAGGCGCTCGAGCTCGTGCGCCTGGCCACCGCCGCCGGCCATGCCGTCCGGGTCATCCAGACGCCGGCCGCCCAGCGCTTCGTCGGCGCGGCGTCGTTCGCCGCGCTGAGCGGCGCCCCGGTCCTCAGCGACGAGTTCGAG
>DASYVZ010000160.1:0-2651 GCA_035936515.1 Solirubrobacteraceae bacterium
GCCCGCCCCCGAGTCGCCGCAGCCGCCGAGCTCGCCGCCGGCGGGCGCCGTTGCGGTGGCCGCGCCGGTCGCTCTCGAGCTCGAGAGCCTGCGCGCCGTGTGGCCGGCCGTGCTCGACGAGCTCAAGAGCTCGGGCAACACGATCTGCGCGCACCGGCTCGCCGACGCGCAACCGATCGCCGTCGACGGCACCCACGTGACCGTCGCCTTCTCCCCCGCGGGCGAGAGCGCCGACTACAACATGCGCAAGGCCGACGGCGAAGAGGACCGCGCCTGCGTCGCCGAGGCGATCCGAACGCTGACCGGCGGCGTCAAGCCGCAGATCGCGTACGTGCTCGGCCAGGAGGCTGCAGCCGTCGCCGACGCGGCGCCCGTGCCCACCGACAGCGAGTGGGTCGAGCGCTTCGTGGCAGAGTTCGATGCCGAGGAGATCCACCCAGAGAGCGAGGCGAGCTGATGCCCCCCCAGCCGAACATGAACCAGATGCTCAAGCAGGTCCAGAAGATGCAGGCCGACATGGTGAAGGCCCAGGAGGCCCTCGCCAACGAGACGATCGAGGCTTCGGCCGGCGGCGGCATGGTGACGGTGACGATCACCGGCGCGCTGGAGGTCAAGGACATCGTCATCGCCCCCGACGCGATCGATCCCGAGGATCCCGAGCTGCTGCAGGACATGGTCCTGGCCGCGGTCAACGAGGCGATCCGGCAGGCCCAGGAGCTCGCCGCCACGCGGATGGGCGGCCTGACCGGCGGGATGGACCTCGGCGCGCTGGGCGGCCTGGGCCTCTAAGGGCGGCCCACGGCGCTTGTACGCCCCACCGATCCACCGGCTGATCACCGAGCTCGGCAAGCTGCCGGGGGTCGGCGCGCGCACGGCCCAGCGCCTGGCCCTGCACATCCTGCGCGCCTCGCCGCAGGACGCTGCCGCGCTCGCCGAGTCGATCCGTGAGGTCAAGGAGCGCATCGGCCTGTGCGAGGTGTGCTTCAACTTCGCCGACGGCCCGCGCTGCCGGATCTGCTCCGACGAACGCCGCGACGCAGGCGTCATCTGCGTCGTCGAGGAGGCCGGCGACGTCATCCCCGTCGAGCGCACGCACGAGTTCCAGGGCCGCTACCACGTGCTCGGCGGCGCGCTGTCGCCGATCGACGGCGTCGACCCCGACGACCTGAAGATCGCCGAGCTGTACCGGCGCGTCGCGGATGCGAGCCAGCCCATCCGCGAGGTCGTCCTGGCGACGAACTCCACGACGACCGGCGAGGCGACGGCGCTGCACATCGCCGACACGCTGCGCGAGCGCTCCCCCGATCTCGTCGTCACCCGGCTGGCCAGCGGCCTGCCCGTCGGCGGCGACCTCGAGTACGCCGACGAGGTGACGCTGGGCAAGGCGTTCGCGGGCCGGCGGCGCTTGTAGAACCCCCAGCGGCTCAGCGCTCGGCGCGGACCGGCTCGCGGGCGTCGCGCGTGAACCGGCGCAGCGCGGCGATGCGCTCGAGCGCATTGCGGACCCGTTCGGCGGAGAGCGCACCGGAGCGGATCGCGGCGACGACGGCGCGGTAGGCCTGGTCCTGCTGCGCGCGGCCGCCGGGAATGACGAGCATGTCGACCCCGGCCTTCAGCGCGGCCACGGCGGCCCCGCCGACGTCGCCGCCGGCCGTGGCCGTCGTCGCGACGAGGTCGGCGGAGAAGATCGTCCCCTCGAAGCCCAGGCGCTCGCGCAGCTCCTTAACCGCCTCGGGCAGCAGTGTCGCCGGGGTCACGCCGTCGAAGGCGACGTAGATCGCGTTGGACATCTGCATCGCGGGCGCTCTACCGGCACCGGTGGCCACCGCTGCGAAGGGCTTCATGTGGGTCTCGCGCAGATCGTCGAGCGACAGCCCGACCGGCGCCGGCCCGGCGTCGGGGTCCTGTGACGCCGCGCCCGTGCCGGGGAACGGACCGACGACGGCGGCGACGCCTGCGGCGTTGTAGCGCGCGACCGTCGCCTGCACGGCGCTCGCGACCTTCGCGGGAGTGTCGGAGAACGCGCGGCCCTGACCTGGCCCGCCGGCCACCGCGACGTCGGCGTTCGGCGCGAGGTTGACGCCGATGCCGAGCGCCTTGAGCTGCTCGGCGGTGGTCTGCGCGCTGCTGGCGATGGTCTTCCGGTCGCCCTCGCCGACGTCGACCTGGCTGTCGGGGGCGAGGTTGGCGAAGGCGTTGAACTCGCCGCCCTCCTGCTGTGCGGCGACGAGCGGCGCCGGGTGGCCGGCCTCGCGCGCCACCTCCTGGAGCTTGGAGGTCAGTCCGGAGAGCTGCTGGGGCTGCTCGTAGTTGTTCTCGGTCAGCAGGAGGCCGCCGTACGGGATCGCGGCCAGCCGCTCGAGAAACGGCGTGTCGCGCAACGTCCCGCGAAAGCCGATGAGAAACAGGCCGGCGGCGGCCGCGCCGGGCGAGCGCTCGATCTCCTCCTCGCTCGGCGGCGCGGGGTCAGAGCCGGTGCGCCGCGAAGCGTCGCTGATCTCCGACGGGTTGAGCGGGGCCCCGCTGGCGCCCCCGCCGCTGTCGCTGAAGCGCGACCCGGCTTCGACGGTCGGCTCGCCGTCGCCTCCGCGCAGGAAGATCACGTACACCGCGCCCCCGACGACGAGCAGCACGGCGACCGCGACGGCGGC
>DASYVZ010000161.1:0-7516 GCA_035936515.1 Solirubrobacteraceae bacterium
GGTCCGCACGCTCTCCTATTCACGGCTGGCCGCGTGGCAGGCGTGCGGCTACCGCTACTACCTGCAGCGCGAGCTGGGCCTGCCCGACGAGCCGCTCGAGCGCGACGCCGGCGGCGAGGGGCCGTCCGCGTCGCCGGCGAGCCTGGATCCGCGCACCCGCGGCTCGCTCGTCCACGCGCTGCTCGAGCACGCCGACGCCGACGTCACCGCCCTCGCGGCGGACCGGGGAATCGACCTGACCGCAGCGCAGCGGGCCGACGTCGTGCGCCTCGCGACGGCGTTCGCCGACTCGCCGCTGGCGCGGCGCATCGACCGCGCCCGCAGCGTCCATCGCGAACACGCGTTCACGCTCGCGTTCGGTGACACGCTGCTGACCGGCGTCGTCGACGTGCTCGCACAGGAGCGCGGCGCGCAGCTCGTCGTCGATTACAAGACCGACGCGCTGGACCCGGCGACTGACCTGGGCGCGTACGTCGACGAGCACTACGCGATCCAGCGCCGTGTCTACGCGCTCGCCGCGCTGCGCGGGGGAGCCGCGCACGTCGAGGTCGCCTACGCGTTCCTCGAGCGGCCGGGGGAGCCGGTCGCCGCGTGCTTCGACGCCGCTGACGCCGATGGGCTGGAGGCGGACCTGCGGGCGCTCGCGGCGGGCCTGCTCGCCGGCGACTACCCCGTGGCGCGGGTGCCGCATCGGGAGCTGTGCCTCACGTGCCCGGGCCGGCGCGCGCTGTGCTCGTACGGCGAGGAGATGACGCTGCGCCCGCTCGCCGACGTCTGACCGGCACGCGGCGCAGCGCGTAACGTCTGGGCGATGAGCGTCGATGGCGGCACGCCGCCCAATGCATCGCACGCGGTCACCGCGTTCGTGCTCGGGGTCCTCGGGGTCATCCTCCTTCCGCCGCTCGGTCCGGTCGCGTGGGTGCTCGGGCGCAGGGCAGAGCAGGAGATCGACGCGTCCCGCGGCGCGAGCGGCGGCCGCGTGCTGGCGACGACCGGCAAGATCCTCGGCATGATCGGCACGTTCTTCGTGGTGCTGCTGATCTTCGTCGGCATCGCCCTCGTCGCCGGGAGCGGCGAAGCGCCGTGAGTGCCGCCGAGACGCGATCCAGATCGCGACGCCGACGACCCGCCGGCGCCGACGACCCGCCGGCGGGGAGGATCCGCCGCCGGCGCGCGTCGATTACTGCGCGTGATCGGGCAGCAGCGAGTGACCGTCGGCGACCGCGTGCGCGAGCTCGACGACGCGCCGGTTGGAGCGGCGCGCCTGCTGGCGCATGAGCTCGAACGCCTGGCGCTCGTCGAGGCTGTGGCGTTCCATCAGGATGCCCTTGGCGCGCTCGATCGCGCCGCGCCGCTGCAGCGCGCTCTCGAGCTGCTCGACCTGCTCCACGAGCCGCGCCTTCTCCGCGTGGCGCTTCATGACGAGGTCGATCGCGGCCTGCACCTCGTCATCGAACTGCGGCCGTGCGAAGGCGTCGATGCCGCGGTCGGCGGCGCGGCTGATGAAGTGCGACTCCTGCGAGCCCAGCAGCACGATCAGCGGCCCGCGCGCGTACTCGTTGATCTCCTCGATGAGGTCGAGCGCATGGTCGTCGTCGTCGTGGACCACGACGACCGACAGGTCGGGGTCGTCGCGGGCGATGAGCTCGGCGGCCTGCGCGGGCGTGACGGCGTGCGCGGTGACCTCGTGGCCCAGCTCCGCGAGCAGCTCGTCGGTCGCGCGCAGCGTCGATTCGTCCTCGTCGGCCGTCAGGATGCGCAGGCTCTTGGTTGTGGTCTCGTCGGCCATGGAGGCTCGCGGGTTGACCCGCTGCATGAGTATCATGACCTACGCACGGCCGTGCCCCCGCCGCGCGATGTCAGCGCCCCTGCCTTCGGCGCTCATCCCACGCGGAGGTCAACGTGTTCGACGGTCATACATCGCCCGTCCGGTTAGGCCACCGGTCGTGCGCATGAGCATCGATCCGCCGCCCAGCGCAGGGGGATCCGGGCCCGAGCGCACGCGTGAGGATCGCGAGCTGTTCGTCCGCTATCACTGCGACGGCGATGCCCGCGCCCGCGATCAGCTCGTCGAGCGCTTTCTCCCGCTGGCGCGTCAGCTCGCGCGCCGCTACCAGCGCGCCGGCGAGCCGCTCGACGACCTGCTGCAGGTCGCCTCGCTGGGGCTCATCAAGGCGATCGATCGCTTCGATCCCGAACGCGAGATCGCCTTCTCGTCGTATGCGGTGCCGACGATCCTCGGCGAGCTCAAGCGCTACTTCCGCGACCGTACGTGGGCGGTTCGGGTGCCGCGCGACCTGCAGGAGCTGACGCTGAAGGTCGACCGTGTCGTCGGCAAGCTGTCGGAGGACCTGCGCCGGCAGCCTTCGGTGGCCGAGATCGCGACAGCGGTCGGCGCAGAGGAGGAGAACGTGCTCGAGGCGCTGCAGGCCGGCGGCGCCTACCGGGCCGTCTCCTTCGACGCGCCCCGCGCCGGCAACGACGAGGAGATGGCGACGCTCGGTGACTCCGTCGGCATCGACGAGCAAGGCTTCGACCGCGCCGAGGAGCGCGCGACGCTGCAGCAGCTGATGTCGACCGTCACGCCACGCGAGCGCGAGGTGCTGCGGATGCGCTTCGAGCAGGACATGACCCAGGCCGAGATCGGTGCCGTGATCGGCGTCAGCCAGATGCAGGTCTCGCGCGTGATCCGCCAGGCGATCTCGCGCCTGCGCTCCGCCGCCGACGCGGAGCCCGCCTCGCCGCCGACCTGAAGCAGGCGGCGCCGCGTTCGTCGCGCGGCCGGAGAGGGCATGAAGGGATCCGATCGCCGACGCACACGTCGGCGCAGCAACGACAGGAGCCCGCCGACATGAGCGCACCCACCGCCATCCTCGACGTCGACGGGACGCTCGTCGACTCCAACTACCAACACGCGCTCGCCTGGTACCGCGCGTTTCGCCTGCACGGGATCACGGTTCCGGTCTGGCGCTGTCACCGCGCGATCGGGATGGGCGGCGACCAGCTCGTGCGCTATCTCGCCGGTGAGGGCTTCGACGCCGAGCACGGCAGCGAGGTGCGCCTCGTGGAGCACGCGCTGTTCGAGCAGATGATCGCCGAGGTGGCGCCCTTCGAGGGCGCGCACGAGCTGATCGAAGACCTCAAGTCGCGCGGCTGCAAGGTCGTGCTGGCGTCGTCGGCGAAGTCCGTCGACATCGCGCACTTCATGGACCTGCTCGACGCGCGCGAGCTCGCCGACGGCTGGACGGACTCGAGCATGGTGGAACGCACGAAGCCGGCGCCCGACCTCGTCAAGGCGGCCCTCGACCTCGTCGGCGGCGGCCCCGGCGTCATGCTCGGCGACTCGACGTGGGACGTGGCGGCCGCCAAGAAGCTCAAGGTCCCCACGGTCTGCGTGCGCACGGGCGGCTTTGGCGCCGACGAGCTGCGCGATGCGGGCGCGACCCACGTGTTCGACTCGATCGTCGAGCTGCGCGAGGGGTTGTCGAAAACGCCGTTTGGGTAGCGCCGGGCCATGATCCTGACACCCGCAGCGCCAGCGCCAGCGCTGAAGATCCCGTCGCCGTCGGAGGATCCGACCCCGATCAACCCTGAGCCGCCGACCGTGCCGGATCCCTCGCCCGCGCCGTCGCCGGCGCCGCCCGGGGACCCGCAGCCGCCGAGCGTCCCGCCGCCCGATCCCGATCGCGACGTGCCGATCGAGCCGCCGACGGCTCCGACCGGATAGCGGCTGCAACCAAGCGTGCGAGCGGGAGGAGACTCGCCGCCGCGCGGGTACTCTGAACCCATGCCTAGGTCGATCTGGACCGGTGCCATCTCCTTCGGGCTCGTCACCGTCCCCGTCAAGCTCTACTCGGCGGTGTCGCGCAAGAGCGTGCGCTTTCACCAGCTCAACAAGGAAACCGGCGTGCGCATCCAGCAGAAGCGCGTTGATCCCACGACCGGCGAAGAGGTCCCGTACGAGGACGTCGTCAAGGGCTATGAGCTGACGCCCGACCGCTACGTCATCGTCGAGCCCGGCGAGCTCGAGGCGCTCGATCCCAAGAAGACGAAGTCGATCGAGATCGAGGACTTCGTCGCCCATGACGAGATCGACCCGATCTACTTCGACCACCCGTACTACCTCGCGCCCGGACCGGGCGGAGCCAAGCCCTACCGGCTGTTGCTCGAGGCGATGCGCGAGACCGGGCGTGTCGCGATCGCCAACGTCGTCATCCGCCAGAAGCAGCAGCTCGTCGCAGTGCGGCCGATGGGCGACAGCGCGCTGTCGATGTCGACGATGGTCTATCCCGACGAGGTCGTCGAACCGTCGTCGATCGACGAGCTCGCTGCGGCCGAGGACGTCGAGATCAACAAGCGCGAGCTCGACATCGCCAAGCAGCTCGTCGACTCGCTGGCGGGGCCGTTCGAGCTCGAGAGGTACCGCGACACGTACCGCGAGGAGGTCCTCGCGCTCATCGAACGCAAGGCGCAGGGCGAGGAGATCGCCGTCCAGCCGACGGCCGAGGAGGACGCGGCGCCGGTGCCCGATCTCATGTCCGCGCTCAAGGCCAGCCTCGACGCCGTCAAGGCGCGCGACGGCAACGGCGGCTCATCGTCGTCGACCAAGCCGCCCGCCAAGAAGTCGTCGCCCAAGAAGCCGGCCGGCAAGAAGCCCCCGGCGAAGAAGGCCGCCGCGAAGCGTTAGACGCGCCGCGGCGATCGGGTACGAGGAGCCCTCGCCCCGATGGCCACCGCCGTAGCCCATGCTCGCACCCACCGCTCGCAGCGTCGTCTGCGGCGATCGAACCTCCGCGCCCGCGGCTACTCGCGGCGGCGCTGTGGCAAGGGCTTCATCTACCTCGACGAGGACGGCCGGCGGATCACCGACTCCGAGCTGATCGCGCGCATCGCCGGCCTCGTCATCCCGCCGGCGTGGCAGGACGTCTGGATCGCGCCCGACCCCTTCGGCCACATCCAGGCGACCGGGATCGATGCTCGCGGACGCAAGCAGTACCTCTACCACCCGCGCTGGCGCGCGCGCCGCGACCAGGCGAAGTTCGAGGACATGATCGTCTTCGCGAGATCGCTGCCCGCGCTGCGCGCCGTCGTCGAGCACGACATCGCGCTCGGCGACCTGTCGCGCGAGCAGGTGCTCGCCTGCGCCGCGCGCCTGCTGGACCGCGGCTTCTTTCGGATCGGCTCCGAGGAGTACAAGGTCTCCAACGAGACCTACGGCCTGGCGACGATCCTCAAGCGCCACGTGACCATCGAGGGCAACGTCGTGACCTTCGACTACACGGCCAAGGAGTCCAAGCGCCGCATCCAGGCGGTGATCGACCCCGAGGTCGCGGAGATCATCGGCACGCTCAAGCGCCGCCGCGGCGGTGGCGAGGAGCTGCTGGCCTACAAGGAGCACGGCCGGTGGGACGACGTGCGCTCACCGGACATCAACGCCTACCTGAAGGCTGCGACCGGCGCCGATGTCTCGGCCAAGGACTTCCGCACCTGGGGCGCGACCGTGCTGGCCGCCGTCGGGCTCGCCGTCAACCAGCCCGAGCAGCTGACCGAGTTCCAGCGCAAGCGCGCGATCATGCGCGTGGTCAAGGAGGTCGCCTACTACCTCGGCAACACCCCGACGGTCGCCCGCAACTCCTACATCGATCCGCGCATCTTCGACCGCTACCGCGACGGCCAGACGATCCCGCTCGAGCTCGTCGGCGCCGAGGCGGGCGCGACCGCGATCCAAGGCCCCATCGAGGAGGCCGTGCTCGACCTGCTCGAGGGCTGAGCGGTCAACGGCGCGTGCTCGGCGCGCCTAGGCCGCGCCGTTGCGAGCGGGATCGACGGCTTCGATCGCCTCCTCGCGCGTGGAGACGATCGTGAAGATCTGATCGAGGCCGGTGATCTCGAAGGTCTTGGAGATGTTCTCCTCGGTGTTGACGATCGCGAGGGCCCCGTCGCGCGAGCGCAGCCGCTTGACGGCGCCGATCAGCACCCCGAGCGCGGTGGAGTCCAGAAACGTCGTCTCGGTCAGGTCGATGACGATCCGCACCCGGCCGCTCTCGATCGACTCGGCGAGGACCTGCTTGAGCTCGGGCGCCGTGAAGAGGTCGATCTCGCCGCGCACCGCGAGAACGTGGCGGTCGCCCTCGCTCGAGTGCTCGGTGATCGCGAACTCAGGTGACATCGAACTCCAATCTCTCGCTCGTGGGGCCCTGAGCGTCGAAGGCAAGGCGGATGACGAGGAAATCACCGCTGCCGTTGCGCTGGGGCTCGAGGACATCCGCTACCCGTTCGAGGACGTTTCCCACGCCCGGAAGCGCAGCCGAGGCGACGAGCTCCTCGGCGCCGCCGGCGCGCAGCGGACCGACGTGCAGCTCGACCGAGCCGACGCGGGCGATCACGCGCACGTTCACCCGCCCGTCCTCGCTGAACGACGCCGCCTTCGCGGAGACCGCGTCGGCCACGAGCAGCGCGTCGTCGAGACGGTCGATCGGGCAGTCGGCGCGCGCCGTGAGCATCCCGACGACGCGCCCGAGGATCGGCGCGACGAGCGGCCCGCTGGCGAGGCCGAGCGTCGCCTCGTTGGAGATCTCCGTCATACGTCGTGCTCGTCGTCGAGGCGGAAGGTCATGCGCACCTCGGTGTGCTCCTCGCCGTCCTTGCCGAGCTCGAGCGTCGCGGCGAGCGTTGCGATCAGGGGCAGCCCGAGCCCGAGGCCGGGCGAGTCCGGTCGCGGGACGATGCCGCGGCCGTTGTCGCGGATGACGACCGTCAGCAGCTGGTCGTCGATCGTGGCGTCGACTTCGAGATCGCCGATGTCGTCGCGCTCGTAGGCGTGGATGACGACGTTCGTGCACGCCTCGGTGACCGCGAGCTTGATGTCGGCCAGCGTCTGCTCGTCGACGGCCAGCGCCTCTGCGAAACCGCCGAAGGCGTGTCGGACGACCGCAACGTTCTCGGCGCGGGCCGGCAGCTTGAGCTCCAAGTCGGGCGTGGCGGTCACCTCTTCAAGGGTGTTCGGAACGGCCGTGTTCGCACCGTCATTGGGCCATATGCCCAGCGTGATCGCGTTTCACTCTCGTGCAGAGCCCGGAGAGGCTGGCACTCGACGAAAGTTCCGCGATGCCGGGCTCGCGGAGGAAGACGTTGCGCGCGCAGGCGAAAGCTTAGGCTGCCGTAAGACCATCGGCGTGGTCAGGCAACTGTCCTCTATGCGTCCAGCGCGCGCGCCAGCGCATCGCGCCCACACCCGCCGCCCACGCCGGCCAGCAGCACCATCCGCGCCGCCTGCGGCGACAACTCTGCGGCGGGCAGTGCGCCGCTGGCGCGCAGGTCGGCCTCCGCTCCATCAAAGCCGTAGGTCGCGTGGGCGAGCACGCCGTGCTCCGGGCGCACCGTCAGCGCCACGGGAACCGCCGCCGCGGCCTCGCGCAGCGCGGCCAGGACGGGCGGCGAGACGTGGCCGGCGCCGAATGCGACGAAGACCACTGCGTCGGCGCGATCGCGCAGCGCGGCGCGCAGGGCGTCACCC
>DASYVZ010000162.1:0-2062 GCA_035936515.1 Solirubrobacteraceae bacterium
CAGGGCGACACAGTGGTTCTGAGCACAGCAACCGCGGGCAACCTCCGCGACGTCGACTTCCTCCCGCTGACGGTGGACGTCGAAGAGCGCATGTACGCCGCGGGCAAGATCCCCGGCTCCTTCTTCAAGCGCGAGGGCCGTTCGACCGAGAAGGGCACGCTCGTCGCCCGCATGATCGATCGCCCGCTGCGCCCGCTGTTTCCCAAGGGCTGGCGCCGCGAGACGCAGCTCGTCTCGATGACGCTGAGCGTCGACGGCGTGCACCCCTACGACATCCTCGCGATGAACGGTGCGTCGGCCGCGCTGATGATCTCTGACATCCCGTACCCGATGCCGGTCGGCGCGGTGCGGATCGGCAAGGTCGACGGCAACTTCGTCGTCAACCCCAACGAGCAGGACACCTTCGAGAACTCCGACCTCGACCTCATCGTGTGCGGCACCGAAGAGGCCATCCTGATGGTCGAGGCCGGCGCCAACGAGATCCCCGAGGCCGAGATCCTCGACGCGCTCGACATCGCCCACGGCGAGATCAAGAAGCTGTGCGCGCTGCAGCACGAGCTGCGCGAGAAGGCCAGCAAGGACAAGCTGGAGATCGAGGTCCCGAAGGTCGACGAAGGGCTCTTCGCGGCGGTGCAGGAGTCACATGGCGCCGCTCTCGACGCGGCGACGCAGATCTTCGACAAGCTCGAGCGCCAGAACGAGTCCCAGCGCGTCATGGACGAGGCCGTCGCGACGCACTCCGGTGACGAGTCCGATCCGCAGTACGCGGAGCGTCGCGCCGTGGCGCAGATGGCGGTCGACAAGCTCGAGAAGCAGATCATCCGCCAGCGCATCGCGATCCACAAGAAGCGCCCCGACGGTCGCGCCGAGGACGAGATCCGGCCGATCTCGATCGACGCCGGCCTGCTGCCGCGCGCCCACGGCTCGGCGCTGTTCACGCGCGGTCAGACGCAGGCGCTCTCCGTGGCGTCGCTGGGGACGCTCAAGGAGGAGATGCGCCTCGACACGCTCGGGCTCGAGACGAAGAAGTACTACTTCCACCACTACAACTTCCCGCCGTTCTGCGTCGGGGAGGCGGGCTTCATGCGCGGCCCCAAGCGCCGCGACATCGGCCACGGCGCGCTGGCCGAGCGCGCGCTGACGGCGATGGTGCCGTCGATCGAGGAGTTCCCGTACACGATCCGCGTCGTGTCGGACATCCTGGAGTCCAATGGGTCGTCGTCGATGGCGTCGGTCTGTGGCTCGTCGCTGTCGCTGATGGATGCGGGCGTGCCGCTCAAGCGCCCCGTCGCCGGCATCGCGATGGGGCTCATCAAGGAGGGCGACGAGTACGTCGTGCTGACGGACATCGCCGGCGTCGAGGATCACCTCGGCGACATGGACTTCAAGGTCGCCGGCACGTCGGAGGGCATCACCGCCCTGCAGATGGACATCAAGATCACCGGCGTGACGTTCGACATCCTGCGCGACGCGCTGACGCAGGCGCTCAAGGCACGGACGTTCATCCTCGATGAGATGGCGAAGGTCATCTCCGAGCCGCGCGCCGAGCTGTCGCCGCACGCACCGCGGATCATGACCGTGCAGATCGACACCGACAAGATCGGCCTGCTGATCGGCAAGGGCGGCGAGACGATCCGCGGCCTTGCCGAGGAGTTCGAGTCCCAGATCGACGTCAACGACGACGGGCAGGTGCTCGTGTACTCCGCCAACGGCCAGATGGGCGAGGCGCTCGCCGAGCGCATCCGCTCGATGACCAAGGAGGTCGCGGTCGGCGACGAGTTCCCCGCCGCGAAGGTCGTCAAGACGACGACGTTCGGCGCGTTCATCGAGCTCGCGAAGGGCACGGACGGCCTGCTGCACATCTCCAACGTCAAGCCGGGCGAGCGCGTCGACACCGTCGAGGACGTGCTCAACAAGGGCGACGAGATCCACGTGCGCGTGGTCGAGGTCGACCGCGAGCGCGGCCGCATCGGCCTGCGCCTGGCGGCCGATCCGGACATCGTCGGCAAGACCGTCGAGGAGCTCGCGGCGGTCGGCAACGGCGGCGGCGGCGGGCGTCCCC
>DASYVZ010000163.1:0-9379 GCA_035936515.1 Solirubrobacteraceae bacterium
CTCGTGCGCGACGACGTCGAGACCGCCGTCGTACCGCGCTCGGATGCACAGACAGAGGCCGTGGCGCGACGCGGCCGTGCCGTCACCCGCGAGGACGCCCGCCGGCTCAGGTTCGAGCTGCCCGCCGACGAGCCCGCCGATGACGAGCCACCCCTGCGCCCGGGCGAGATCCCGGCCTCACGCGATGACGGGTGACGCCCGGTCAGCGCGGCCAGCTCAGCACCCGCCGGGCGCGTCGCAGGGCCGCGGGTCGATCGCGTCGTCCTGGTAGGCGATGTAGCCGCCGACGAGCAGCAGCGCCGTGGCGACGAAGAGGATCGCGATGCCGACGATCACCGTACGCCGTGAGCCGGCGAGGTGGCCGACCAGCCCGACGAACACGCCCAGCCCGATCAGCAGCGCCACCGGCGTCGCCGACAGGTCCGACGCGCCGACGATCGTGGCGACCACAACCGGACTTCCTATCATCCGGCGATGGCCGCCGCCGCCCCCGACTCCGTCGCCGCCTTCGCCACCGGGCTGCGCGAGGTCGGGTATCTGCCCGGCGAGGCGACGGCGCTGGTCGCCTATCTGGCGACGAAGCTCGGCAAGCCGATCCTCGTCGAGGGCCCGGCCGGCGTCGGCAAGACCGAGCTCGCCAAGGCGCTGGCGAAGGTGCTCGACCGCCGGCTCGTGCGCCTGCAGTGCTACGAGGGCCTCGACGAGGCCAAGGCGCTGTACGAGTGGAACTACCGCAAGCAGCTGCTGCGTATCCAGGCCGAGCGCCAGGACACGGTCTGGGACGAGGTCCAGGACGACATCTTCGGCGAGGAGTTCCTGCTCTCGCGCCCGCTGATGGACGCGATCACCTCCGAGCAGCCGATCGTCCTGCTCATCGACGAGATCGACAAGACCGACCAGGAGTTCGAGGCGATGCTGCTCGAGGTCCTGTCGGACTTCCAGATCTCGATCCCGGAGCTGGGTCGGGTGGAAGCGCGCTCGCACCCGGTCGTGCTGCTGACGTCGAACAACTCGCGCGAGCTGACCGAGGCGCTCAAACGCCGCTGCCTGTACCTCTGGCTCGACTACCCCCACCTCGACCACGAGCTCGAGATCGTCCGCCTGCACGTCCCCGACCTGCCCGAGACGATCGCGCGCAAGCTCGTCGAGATCGTCGGGATGGTGCGCAACCTCGACCTCAAGAAGCCGCCCTCGATCGCGGAGTCGATCGACTGGGGGCGCACGCTGCTGCTGCTCGGCGCGCAGGACATCGACGGCGCGACGTTCCGCGAGACGCTGTCGGTGATCGTCAAGCACCGCACGGACCTCGACATCGTCGCCGAGCGGGTGGGCGTGAAGCTCGGCCCCGCCGCACCGGCGGCTTTCGGCGCGTAGCGTCCCGCGCCAATTGCACGTTTCGCGTCGCGTAGCGGCCCGTATCCTGAGCGGATGCCCGCCGCGCCCGACTCCCCCGCGCGACCCCTCCCCCCAGGCCTCGCCGCGCGCCTCGTCGAGTTCGGCGAGGAGCTGCGCGCCGAGGGCGTCAACAGCGGGACCGCGGAGCTGCTCGACGCGTTCGCCGTGCTGGCCGAGGTGCCCTGGACCGACCCGGACGCCTTTCGCGAGGCGCTCGCCGCGACGCTGGCGAAGTCCCAGGAGGATCGCCGCATCTTCGAGCTCGTGTTCGAGCGCTTCTTCTTTCGCACGACGGAGGCCGCCGCACTGCGCGAGGGAGTGCGCGAGCACGGGGTGCAGGCGGATGACCGCGACGGTGACGATGGCGGTGAGGTCGACCTCGAGGAGTTGCGTCGCCAGATCGCGGCCGCGCTGCAGGAGGGCTCGGAGTCTCTGATGCGCGACCTCGCGCGGCTGGCGATCGCAACGTTCGGGCGCCAGGGCGACGGCTCGGGGGTGATCGGCGTCGACGTGCAGCGCATCCGTCGCACGCTCGGCCTGCGCGCCGAGCCCCAGCCCCAGCTCGACGAGGACGACCCGCGCCGCGCCGGGCTGCCGCGCGACGCGCTGCGGCGCTTCGAAACCCTGCTGCGCCGCGAGCTCGAGCGCGGTCAGATCGAGCGCACCGCGAAGCTGCCGCCGTCGCGGCCGCTCAACGAGCTCGATCGCGCGCTGCCGAGCGGGCCGCTGCAGGACCTCGCGGCTGTCCATCGCGTCGTCGCCCAGCTCAAGCGGCGGCTGAAGACGCAGGGCCAGGAGCACCGCGGCCACGCGCGCCACGCACACGTCGACATGCGCCGCACGATGCGTGCATCTCTGCAGACCGGGGGCGTCCCGGTTGACCTGCGCTTCAAGCCGGTGCGCCCGCGCCGGCCGGAGATCTACGTCCTATGCGACGTGTCGACGTCGGTGACGAGCGCCTCGGTGTTCTTCCTCAGCGTCCTGCACGCCCTGCACGACTCGTTTCGCAAGATGCGCTCGTTCGTGTTCATCGAGCGCATCAGCGAGGTGACCGACGTCTTCGGCCGCGAGCGCGACTTTCGCGCCGTGTCGGAGGCGATCGCGCGCGACGCCGGCGTAGCCGACATCTCCGGCTACACCGACTACGGCCGGGTCTGGTCGGAGTTTCGCACGCTCGTCGAGGACGACCTGCACCCGCGCGCGACGGTCATCGTCCTCGGCGACGCGCGCACGAACGGGCGCGACCCGCGCGCCGACGTGTTCGGGCTGGTCGCCGCCCGCGCCGGCCGCACGTTCTGGCTGAACCCCGAGCCGCGGCTGTACTGGAACTACGGCGACTCGGTCATCGCGACGTACGAGCAGCACTGCGAGGCGTTCGAGTGCTGGACGACCGGTCAGCTGGAGGAGTTCGTCAAGGCGCTGACGGCGCCGATCCGGGCAGGGTGAACCCGGCCGGGCTCAGCGCTGGACGAGACCCTAGGTTTGGTTGTTCTGGTCGTTGCAGGTGCCGAGCGGGCAGTCGCCCGCTGCGCCGGCCCATCGCCGTCGAGACCACGATGCCCTCGACGTGGGTGCTCTGACCGTTGCACGTGCCGAGCGGACAGCCATCCGCCGCGCTACCGGCCGTGATGGCGGTCGAGACGACGATGCCGGGGTGCTGGGACGTGGTCTGCGCGGTGCTCATGCTGATGCTCCCGGGCGCGTTTGGGTGGTGTCGCGCGCGAGTGGTGGGCGAGCCCGAGGGGCCCGAAAATGCGGGTAGACCCACCACGTTCGCCCGGTAACCGCACCTCCCCGAAGAGACACCCGCGCGGGCGACGCCGACGCAGCACTACCGGGGAGGAGGCGGGAAGAGGGCGGCGCGGGTCGCCTTCTCAACCTCCTTGCGAAGCGCTCCCAGCCCAAAGTAGACGGCCGCCAGCACGGCGAGCGGAATGGCAATCGCAAAGCCGATGAGCCCGCCCCCCACCGCTGCCCCTGTCTTGACAAAGACCGCTGCCCCTGTCCCGACAGCGAACAGCGCCACCACCCCCGCCGCGAACAACGCGCCGAGCACCGCCAGCACGACGCCGCCGATCGTTGTGCGCGCCAGCGCCCAGACGACTTGCCGCCTGGGCGCTTCGTTGACCACGGCCTGGATCACCGGGGCGGCGATGAGCGACGTCCCCGTTGACGCTGACTTGCCGACGGCATCCACGAGCAGCTTTCCCACGACGTTGCGGCCTCTCGCGAACGCTTTGAGAGTCCGCTCCTCGTCCGACGTCGCCGGCGCCTTATGCTCGTCCCTGAACCAGGCCATTGACCGCTTCCTTGAGACACCGAAGGGCTTCGCGTACTCAGCGATGATCTCCTCGTGCGCCTGTGCCACCAGCGAGAGCCGCCGCGGGTGGTCGGGTCCCAGCAGCGCGCCGATCAGGCGCTCGGCGCCATCCAGGCGCCCCCAGACGATGTCGTAGCTGCGCCACCGCTCATCGAGGAAGGCACCGAAGTGATACAGGCTGGCACCTTTGAGCGGCTCGCGCTCACGTCCGAGCGGCCCCTTCGCGTCCGCGGGGCTGATGCGAACGATCGAGACCGGGTTGGCCTCCCCGAGATCCGTACCGAAGACAAGTGGGAACCACGCGAGGTCATACGCCTCGTACGTCTTGTAAAAGGCGCGAAGGGCCTCGCTCTCCGGGCCGTCGTCAGCGCTGAGGGGACCGTTGAGCCGCGCGAACGCGTTCTCGCTGGCTGAGGCCACGCGTTCGGCGATCACGGTCGCCACCGCATCAAACTCGCTCCTACGCGACGCCACGATCACTGATGCGGCCTTGAGCATCGCATCGTCGTCTTCGCTGTCGAGAATCGTCTTGAGGTGGTCGGCCGTGAGACCGAGCGCCTGGATCGGCTGCACCAAGTCCTCGGCGATCGCGCGGCCGGCATCGACGAGCTCGGCCTTGGCCGCATCGATGGCCAGGCGCGTGGCCAGAAGAGCTTCTCCGTCTGCTGTCGGAACAGGATCGACGCCCGCTGCTCGGTATGTGCGGTCGGCATCCGGACCGGCAAGGTCCTTGAGCTTCTGCTGCAAGAAGTTCAGACGCCGCATCCGGTACGGCAGGTCATACGCCGTCAGGAAGGCATTGTCGGAAAGGCGTTCATCATCTGGTCCGGGCGACTCGGCGTACTGCTCCCGCTTCCATGCACGCACGAGCTGATGGACCGCAAGCGCCTGATCTGACCGGGGATCGAACGCTGCGGCGGACAGCACGGTGTCAGCCAGCCAGTCGACGACGCTGCGGACCTTGAGCCGGTAGTAGACGCCATAGGTCGGCCCTGCCGCGCCGGCTTCCAATTCGCTGGCCAGCGTCTCACCGGCCCATGTACGTGGCTCTGGTGTGCTGCAGAGCGCCTGAATCCGGTCGCGCTCCGCATCGGTGACACCGATCTGCGACAGGACGTCGCGGACTCGCTCGATCTCGCGGTTGCGAACGAGCACGGCTTGGATGTCCTCGCGGATGTTCTCGATCCGAGGGATGTCCAGCACGGCAGCGCGCGCGGTCTTGATCGCGCTCCAGACGTTCTGAGGTCGATCGACGGCGGAGAGCTCGACGGGATCCGGCTCGATGTAGATGAGCTTTCGCTCCACCGGCATACGTGCCGGCCGCGCCAGCAACGACTCCGTGGCGTAGCTGAACGGCTTGTTGTCGAGAATGCCGCCGTCGCTGAAGGCTCGCGCGGCGAACTCCGGCGACTTGCCGTTGAATGGTCGATAGAACCTCTGCCAGCCACTTTTCATCGCCGACCAGCCATCCGCGGCGTCGACGAAGGGCTCGAGCTTGTCGAGCACCGCGGGGTCGAACGCGAACGGGAAGGCTGACGTCGCGCGTGCCGCGTACGCCAGGAACGCGTTCGTGCCGGCCTTGAAGTCGTCCCGGCCCTCGCTGGCGGCCGCGTAGCGGAAGTGGTAGCGGTTGGCGTGACGAGGCTCGGTCACTGTCACGTCCGACAATCGCAACTTCACCGGCAGCCCGTCGAGATCGGTCGAGGTGACCCAGAGGTCGAGCTCATCGACCAGCCTCGACTGCGATTCTTCATCGTTGCCAGACGTGATCCCGGCGAGCGCCGTGACCAACTTCGCCTGCATGCGAGCGCCGCTGAGCAGCGATAGAGGAGGCTCGGCGTAGGAGACGCCAGGGATGCGCTCGCCTCTGCCGTCGGGCGCGATCTCGTACTGCGACTCCTCATCGTTGACGAGCGCGCCGATATCGCCTTCGACCAGCCACAGGTCTTTAAGTCCGCTGATCGGCGCGTCGCGAGCGAGCGCCTTGGCGAGGCAGATTCCGTTGATGCCGCCCGCAGAGGTGCCCGAGATGATGTCGACCACGAAGCGGGTCTTGACCTCACCGCCTGAGCGTGCCCGCGCCACTTCCCGGTACACCGACTCGGTCCTCGATGGTGGACGTAGGTGTCCCGGGTTATCGGCGTCCTCGGCCGTGGAACAGACGAGGTGGTGCAGCTCCTCGGCGATTCCGTACATGTAGATCGCCATCGATACGCCGCCGTACATCACTACCGCGTGTCGCACCTCATGTTCAGGCGCGTACAGCGGCTGCGCTTCCGGAGCGGGGTCGACCGATTCGCCCATCACGTTCCCTCCCGTAGACATTTCAGACGATTACGGCGTGCCGATGGTGAACTCCCCGGGCAGATCAGGGCGGAAGTAGCTGCTGCCCAAGCTCGAGCTCGCGGGCGATCAGGGAGAACACCGTTTCCGTCGTCGGCTCGTCCTTATCCCAGTAGCGGCCGTGCATCCGGAAGCCCTCGAGCATCAGGTTGCGCCACCCGGAGACCGGGCGATCGAGGCCATCGAGCCGGTACGGCACGTTTCGCGGACACTCGACGGACGTGTCGTCGGAGACTCCTGTCGCACCGTTGAGGACGACGCCCTCCTGGGGTTTGAGCCGGAGCTCGTCGTTGTTGAAGTTCGATGAGAGCACGTCAGCCGGCGAGTAAACGTTGATCCAGCTGCCGCTCGACGACGGCCGTCCGAAGCGCCTCTCGAAGTAACGCGGCCAGTAGGCACGCACAAAGTCAAACGGACAGCCGAGGGTGACGATGTTGTTGATGTCTGCGACGACATCGAGCGGGGGATCGGTCATCGGAAACCGTGCGTTGATCGTCGTGAGCGCGCCGAACGAGTACGCCACGACGTCAATGCTCTTGTATGGAACCTCGCGGTCGGCAAGTTCGTCGAGCAGGTCAACGAAATCACCTCGCAGCGCCCGGTCACGATCCCCCGGGCGGTGCACGTAGCGCAGGAAACATGCGGCAACCAGCCCGCTGTCCGCAAGCCCTTGAAACAGCTTGGACTTCCAGATGCTCAATCCCCCGACGGCTAGGAGTGGGCCCTCGGCCGACTTCGGCAGATGAGGAATGTCGCCGCTGGCGAAGGTTGCGGCGAGGCTGCCCAGGAGTACGAAGAACGTCAGGACCAGCAGCACCGACCAACCCAGCGCATAGGTGACCTGGCGACGCTCACGAGCGGTCTTGCCTCGCTGACCGAGCACGCGCACCATGCGGGGCGCGTAGATCGCCAGCACGCCGCCGACGAACAGCAGACGGGCGGGCAACGAGCTTCGACGGATCTTGCCGACGAGCGCCTCCTCCGTCGCGAGCCCGTACACATCAATCACGCTCTGCGAGGCGCCATGGGTTCGCACGATCGAACAACGGGTCGGCGTCACCGGCGTCTTCGCGTTCGCCGCCTTCGCAGCGGTGCGAACCTCGAAGCGCGCGGGTGAGGACTCCAGGCGATTGAGTGCCAGGGCCAGCCGCCTGGCAAACCCTTCAACCGATTGATCCATCGACCCCTCGAAAAGGCCACTCACCCAAACCAGCGCCAGGCGAGCCGGTGTCTTTGCAGACCTCAACCCAGCAGGGGTGCTCACAACCGGAGACTACTTCGCCCGTCTGCCGAAGTCATACCTTTTCCGGTTTCTGCAGCGGCAGGAGCGGCAGCTGCATCGCACTCGGATGAAGCGCGGCGCTGCGAACCCGCAGTGATGCGCTCCGGACACAGCTGGTCATGGACGCTCGCGCACGCGCATGGCGTGTACGTTTGCGCCCCACCTCCAGGCGGGCACAAGCCTGCCATGTCCGACGCCCGCATCACCGCATACCGCGACGGCCCCCTGCTCGTGCGCGGGCCCTTCCGCCTCGAGGACCAGAACGGCGACCCGATCGAGGTCGGCGGCGGGACGATCGCCCTTTGTCGCTGCGGCAAGTCGCGGATGCGGCCGTTCTGCGACGGCACGCACAAGGTCGTGCGCTTTCGCGCCCCGAGCGGCGCTGAATCAGGTCGCGGCGGCTGACGAAGCCGGCGCGGGCAACGGGATCAGCAGCGAGCTGACGCCCGCTTCCCACGCGCGGAGCATCCCGCGCGCCCAGCGTCCGTCGAGCGCGGCGAGCGCGGCAGCGCCCCAGAGAATGTCGCTCGTCAGCTCCGGTTGCTGGCGCGCGAGGCCACCGGCGAGGTCGACGGCGGCGACGGCCTCGTGGATCGCGTCGGCGGTGACGTGCTCGTCGAAGAACTCCGTCGCACGGCCGCTGGCGAAGCCGAGGCGCCGCAGACCCTCCGCGTAACGGCGGTTGGGCACCGAGGACTCCATCTCGAAGAGCGCGAGGTGGCCGATGATCGCGCCGCGCCAGCGGCGGTGCAGACCGAAGAACGACATGAGGTTGACGGTCGCCAGCGTGCTGCCGGGCAGGTGGTCGACGTAGGCGCCGTAGGTCGTGTCGAGCCCGAGCTCCTGCATCGTGTCGGCGAACAGCTTGGCGTGGATGCGCTCGGCGTCTCCGTTGCCGTACTCGTCGGCCTGGATCTGCACGAGCGCGCCCTTCGGGGCGCCGTACATGCGCGGCAGCGCCCACGAGTGCGGGTCGGCCTCTTTGAGCTGGTAGGCCGAGCGGTGCGCGAGAAACTCGAGGACCTGCTCGAGCGTCGCCTCGTGGTTGACGTAGCGCGAGACCGACGGCGCGTCGTCGGCCTCGACGATCGCGCGCAGGGCGAGGTCCATCTCCTCGGGACCCGCCGGCGCCGGCGGGCGCGGGACGGCGGCCGCCAGCGCGGTCTCGAAGCAGGCCTCGATGTCGCGGCGCAGCGCCAGCAGCGTCGGCTCCCACTCCCATTCGTCGGCGACCCCGGGCAAGCCGCGGTAGTGCAGCTCGTAGCAGCAGTACAGCGCCAGCTGTAGATCCTCGTCGGACAACGGATCGGCCGGCGCCTGCACGGGCGGCGCCGGCAGAGGGTGCACCGGGTGCGCGAGAGCCGCCAGCAGCGCCTCGCTGAGCTCACCCCGGGCCTGCGGCAGTTCTGGCACGCACCGGCACTTACCCCCTCGTACGGACGGTGAACCCAGCACCGCAAGCGCCAGGCTAGCCCAGAAACTGCCCCGCGAGCCAGGTCACCAGCCCGTCGAGGCCCTGGCGCGCCGCCACCGCGCGCTGCCGAGCCGCGCCGCCGGGACCCGCCGCGAGGGCGCGAGCGCGTTCCAGCTCAGCAGCGCAACCCAGCCGCGCGGCGACCGGAGCGAGCTCGTCGAACAGGGCTTCGAGGCGCGCGCGCAGCGGTTGACGCGCGGCCGTCACGAGGTCGGCGAGCGATGCGTCGAGCCCGTGCCGAGCGGCCCACCAGCGATTCTCGGCGATCCGCCAGGTCGGCGCGACGGGAAGCTGCTCGCCCGCGTCGACGCGATCGCCCAGCCACGCGACGAGCGCGTGGACGACCGCCGCATACGCGGCGGTCTCGTCGACGATCGTCTGCGTGTCCCCGACGCGCACCTCGACCGTGCCGAACGTCGGATGCAGCCGCAGCTCCCACCACCAGCGCCGCTTGGCCGGCAGGACACCGGCGCTCTCACCCCAGCTCAGCGCCCGTTCGAAGTCCCCCCAGCTGCCGAGCGACGGCGGAACCCCCTGGCGCGGCAGCATCGCCGAGATGGTGGGG
>DASYVZ010000164.1:0-14920 GCA_035936515.1 Solirubrobacteraceae bacterium
TGCCTCGCCGGGCCGCTCGTCGCCGCGGCGGTGCTGTTCGACACGGAGGCGCTGACGACGCGCGAGCTGCGCGCGCTCAGCCGCCTCAACGACTCCAAGCAGCACACCCACGAGGTGCGCGAGGAGCTCTTCCCGGTCGTCATGCGCACGGCGGCGAAGGTCTGTGTCGTCTCGCGCTGTGCGCGCACGATCGACGCCCGCGGGCTGCACAAGACGAACCTCGCCGCCCTGCGCGACGCCCTGCTCGGCGTGGCCCGGCCGGGCTGCATCTGCCTGTCGGACGGCTTCGCCGTCGGTGAGCTGCCCCACGAGCAGCGCGCGATCGTCGAAGGCGACGCGACCTCGGCCGCGATCGCCGCGGCCTCGATCGTCGCCAAGGTCACCCGCGACCGCTACATGCGCCGCGCCGACGTCCTGCACCCCGGCTGGGAGTTCGCCGCCCACGTCGGTTACTCGACGCCTGAGCATCGCGACGCGATCCAGCGTCTCGGCGTCTCGCCGTTGCACCGCCTGAGCTTCGCCTCGACGGCGTACCAGCAGCTCGCGTTGTAACCCGGCGCAGCGCACCTTCAGAACGCCCCCTCGAGGTGATCGAGGCGCACGAGCCGGCCGTCGCGATCAACCGTGACGCCGACGACGTCGAAGCGCAGCTCGCGCGAGCGCGGCCGCTCCGTCGCCTCCACGAGCCACGCCGCCGCCATCGCGCGCACGCGGCGCTGCTTCGTCGCGTGAACGGCCTGCAGCGCTGACTCCAGCGCGCCCGCCCGCCGCGCCTTGACCTCCACGAAGACGAGCCACGTCTCGTCGCAGACGATGAGGTCCAGCTCGCCGAAGCGCGTGCGGTAGTTGCTCGCGACGACCCGATAGCCCAGGCGCTCCAGATGCTCACGGGCGAGACGCTCGCCCAAGCGGCCCAGGTGCTGGCGCAGATCGATGACCATGCCCGCGACGCTAGGCGGCGTGGCGTGACGTTTCAGCACGTGCTCGCAACAACTTCGCGCAGTGGTCGTGCCGTCTTTGCGGACGCGCAAACTCCGGGCAGCTCCGGCGCAGAATCGTTGCCAACGAGGGCTGTGGCGTCACATCTCGGCGCGTACGGTCCAGCCGATGCTCGCCCACGTCACGACGTTCACCATCGACGGCCTCTCTTCGCGCCGGATCACGGTGGAGGTCGACCTCCGGCGCGGGCTTCCGGCGTTCACGATCGTCGGCCGCGGTGACGCCGCGGTGCGGGAATCACGCGAGCGCGTGCAGAGCGCGCTCGTCAACGCGGGCTTCGACTTCCCCCAGCGGCGGATCACGGTCAACCTGGCGCCCGCGCACCTGCGCAAGGTGGGACCGGGCTTTGACCTCGCCACGGCCTGCGGCGTCCTGGTTGCGTCCGGCCAGCTGCCGCCCGCGGCACTCGAGCACTGGGCGGTCTTCGCCGAGCTCTCGCTGGGTGGCGAGCTGCGCCACTGCCGCGGCGTACTGAGCGTCGCCGAGGGCGCGCGTGCCGCTGGCATCGCGGGGCTCATCGTGCCGCGCGAATGCGCCCGCGAGGCAGCGCTCGTCGACGGGCTGGAGGTGGCAGGGGTGACGCGCCTGCAGGAGGTCGCGGCGATCCTGCGCGGGACGCCGCGACCCGAGCTTCCGCCGCCCGCCGCCGGACCGCCTCCGGACGCAGGCGATCCCGATTTGGAGGACGTCCGCGGTCACACCGGTCCGATTCGCGCGGTCACGATCGCTGCCGCCGGAGCGCACAACATCCTGCTGTCCGGGCCTCCCGGCACCGGCAAGACGATGCTCGCCCGCCGCGCGATCTCGATCCTGCCGCCGCTGACGCGCGATGAGGCGATCGCCGTGACCCGCATCCACAGCATCGCCGGGCGCCACGTCAGCGACGAGCTCGTTCGACAACGGCCCTTTCGCGCGCCCCATCACTCGATCTCGCCCGCCGGCCTCGTCGGCGGCGGCTCGCTGCCGCAACCGGGGGAGGCCACCTTGGCGCACCACGGGATCCTCTTCCTCGACGAGCTCTCGGAGTTCAGCCGCGCTGCGCTCGAGGC
The DNA here is from genome assembly GCA_035936515.1 of Solirubrobacteraceae bacterium. Classification (GTDB taxonomy): domain Bacteria; phylum Actinomycetota; class Thermoleophilia; order Solirubrobacterales; family Solirubrobacteraceae; genus CADCVQ01. The sequence continues at coordinate 2,049 of DASYVZ010000164.1, forward strand.
CTTGCGCCAGCCGTTGGAGGACGGCGCAGTCGCGATCGTGCGCGGCCAGCACACGGTGACGTTTCCGACGCGGTTTCAGCTCGTCGCGTCGACGAACCCATGTCCCTGCGGCATGGCCGGTGACGACCGCTGTCGCTGCTCGGAGGCCGATGTCGCTCGTCATCGACGCAAGCTCAGCGGACCGCTGCTGGACCGCATGGACATGCTCGTGAACATGCCGCGCCCGAAGCCGGAGGATCTCGAGCGCAGCGTCGGTACCCGCTCCGAGGAGGTTCGCGGCGCCGTTCTCGCGGCTCGCGAGCGCCAGGCGCACCGGCTCGCCGGGACCGGGCTCAGGACGAACGCCGAGCTCACGCCGCGGCTCGTGCGCGAGCTCGTGCACGCCGACGGGCCGGCGATCGCGTTGCTGCGAAGCTCCTATGCACAGGGTCAACTCAGCGCGCGCGGGCACGGGCGCATCCTCCGCGTCGCCCGCACGATCGCCGATCTCGACGGCTGCGCCCGGGTTCGTGAGCATCACGTCCGAGAGGCGCTCGGCCTGCGCGAGGAGCAGGTCCTTGACGGAGCGGTGGCCGCGTGATCGCGTGCGACGACTGCCTGCGCCGCACGGCGCTCGTGGCGTGCCTCGCGCCGCACGTCGAGCGCGCGCGGCACGAGCGCCGCAAGCTGCGCGAGCTGCTCGCGCTGTCCGACGACGAGCTGATCGCGGCGCTCGCCGGCGATCGGCGTGGCGCGATCACGCAGGCGCACGAGAGCTTCGATGCCCGTCGGGCCCGCGAGCGCCTCGACGCCGCTGCGATCGGCGCCGTCTGCCGCCACGACGAGCACTATCCGCTGCGCTTGCTGGAGGCCGTCGACGCGCCCGCCGTGCTGCACGTGGCCGGTGACGCCGGACGGCTCGCGATGCTCGCCGATCGCGACGCACCAGCCGTCGCCATCGTGGGGGCCAGGCGTGCCGGCGCCGCGGGCCTGCAGGTGGCCCACGCGCTCGGCCGTGGGCTGGCGGCGGCCGGCGTCACCGTCGTCAGCGGAATGGCGCTCGGCATCGACTCGGCCGCGCACGGCGGCGCGCTGGACGTGGGCGGACCGACGATCACGGTGCTGGCGAGCGGCCCCGATGTGGCCTATCCCGCGAGCAAGCGCAGCCTGTACCGCGAGCTCGTGCGCACGCAGGCCGCCGTCTCCGAGATGCCGCCGGGGTTCAAGCCGTTTCGCTGGTGCTTTCCCGCCCGCAATCGCACGATCGCCGGTCTCGCGTCGCTGACGATCGTCGTCGAGGCCACCGAACGCTCCGGCTCGCTCATCACGGCTGAGCTGGCACAGGAGCTCGGGCGTGCGGTGGGCGCCGTTCCGGGCCCGGTCACGGTCACGCGCTGCGCGGGATCCAACGCGCTGCTGCGCGACGGCGCGCTCGTCATCCGCAACGTCCAGGACGCGCTTGACGAGGCGCTCGGAATCGGCGTGGCGACCGCGCTCACCGGCCGTAGGGCACAGGAGCTCGAGCCGGCGCTGCGCGCGCTCCTGCGCCGCGTCGAGGACGGCCGCGACACGGTCTCGGCGCTTGCGGCGTCGCCGGCTGAGGCGCAGCACGCGCTGGCGGCCCTCAGCGAACTCGAACTGCTGGGCTTTCTGCGGCGCGGTCCGGGAGGGCGCTATGTCCGGCTGCTGTAGCGGCGATGACGCTTATCCTCGAGCGCGTGCCCGCCCGCCGCGTCCCCGTCGCTCTCTCGATCGCCGGCTCGGACTCCGGGGGCGGAGCGGGAATCCAGGCCGATCTGAAGGCCTTTGCGCGCGCCGGCGTGCACGGGACCACCGCGATCACCGCGATCACCGTCCAGAACACGGTGGCGGTCACGGGCGTCGCACCGATCGAGCCCGCGATCATCACCGCCCAGATCCGCGCGGTGGCCGAGGACCTCGGCGTGGACGCCGTCAAGATCGGGATGCTCGGCGATGTCACGACGATCGAGACGGTGGCGCGGGCGCTCGACGAGCTGGCGGACACGCCACTCGTGCACGACCCGGTGATGGTCGCCGAGTCGGGGTCGCGGCTGCTGGCGCTCGAGGCCGTCGACGCGTTGCGCCGGCTGATCGTCGCGCGGGCGACCGTCATCACGCCGAACCTCGCAGAGGCGCGGGTGCTCGCCGATGACGACGACCTCGACGGGATCGAGCTCGTGCGTGCTCTGCACGCGCTCGGCGCGCGCAACGTCGTCGTCACAGGCGGCCATCGCGAGACGGGCACCGACCTCTTCTTCGACGGCACGACGCTCACCGAGCTACGGGGCGAACGTCACCCCGACGGCGCCGCGCACGGCTCGGGCTGCACCCATTCCTCAACGCTCGCCGCGCGGCTTGCGCTCGGCGACGAGCCACTGGTGGCGGCACGCCATGCCCGGGCCGTCGCGGCGGCCGCCGTCCGCGACGGGCTGCGCCAGCTCGGTGCCGGCGCGGGACCCGTCGACGTGTTCGGCCTCGCGCGCGCGAATCGGTCGCCGCCGAACGAACGGCTTTGAGCGGCTCCGTAGCTTTGCCATAATCGCGCTCTGTGAGGTTCCTGCGGATGAAGCCCGGTCACGGGGAGGTGCTGATCGCCGAAGGGGACGTCGACGTCCCCGAGGAGCACGACGAGCTCGTCGCCGCGTTCCGGGAGCAACTCGACGCGGGCATGTGGGCAGCCGTGCCGCGCGCCACGCCCGGCGGTCGCCGCGAGGCGCAGATGGTGTCGAGCTTCGACGACGTGCCCCCGGACGCCGATCGCGTGATCTTCTTCCCGCGCGCAGCCGGCGGGCAGTAGGCGGAGGCCGGACGGCGGATGCTGCTCGCGATCAGCGCCAGCCTCATCGTCATCCTCGTGCTGCTGTGGGAGGTCGGCTGGCCGGTCGCGGCCGAGAAGATCGCGCGCTGGCGCGCGGGCCGGGCGATCGTCGAGATCGAGGGCTACGACCCCGGCCGCGAGCGGCGCGCCGAGCAGCGGGCGCGAACGCTGCTGCGGTCCTGCGTCAACGAGGAGGAGTGGGCGATGTACCGCGACCTGGGCTTCATCCGGGTCTGGGGCGGCCTTTCGCAGGGACCCATGGGCGATCGCGATTCACGCGGCACGACGTACGCCTACATCATCTATCCGCACAAGCCGATCGTCGCGTACCTGCCGCAGACGCGCCGGCTGTTGAGCGAATACTGCGTCGCCTTCCCCGACGATACGCGCCCCTACGGCTCGGCGCGGCTGCCCGACTCCGATGACGTCCTGGCGAAGTGGATGGCGCTCACCGGCGATGAGCGGCGGATCATCGCGACGGCGAACATGCACCTGCCGGGCCGACAGGTCGATCCGAAGCAGATCAAGCGCGATCTGTGGCGCCTGGCGAAGTGGGAGCAGGCGCGGCTTCGCGAGCAGCGGCGCGGCGCGGGTAGTGTTCCCGCCCCGTGACGACGAACGGCAAGCTCGACCCCAAGCACAACTCACGCGCCCTCACCGAGGGGGCGGCGCGCGCGCCCGCGCGGGCCTACCTGCACGGCATCGGCTTCGACGCCGAGGCGATGAGCAAGCCGATCATCGGCGTCGCATCGACGTGGATCGAGACGATGCCGTGCAACTTCCACCTGCGCGCGCTCGCCGCGAAGGTCAAGGAGGGCATCCGCCTCGCCGGCGGAACGCCGATGGAGCTCAACACGATCGCGATCTCCGACGGCATCACGATGGGCACGAGCGGTATGAAGACGAGCCTCGTCTCGCGCGAGGTCATCGCCGACTCGATCGAGCTCGTCGCCCGCGGTCACCTCTTCGACGGGATCATCGCGCTCAGCGCCTGCGACAAGACGATTCCCGGCACGGTGATGGCGCTGGCGCGCCTGAACCTGCCCGGGCTGATGCTCTACGGCGGCTCGATCGCGCCGGGCCGCTTCCGCGGGCGCGACGTGACGATCCAGGACGTCTTCGAGGCGGTCGGCGCGCACGCCGCCGGCGCGATGAGCGACGAGGATCTCGCCGAGCTCGAGAGCGTGGCGAGCCCGGGCGCGGGCGCCTGCGGCGGGCAGTTCACCGCCAACACGATGGCGATGGCCTTCGAGTTCCTCGGCATCAGCCCGATGGGATCGGCGATGGTACCGGCCGAGCACGCGAGCAAGCCCGAGGTCGCGATCGAGGCCGGCAGGCTCATGATGGACGTGCTCGAGCGCGGCCTGCGCCCGCGCGACGTCATCACGAAGGACGCGCTGGAGAACGCGATCACGGCGATCGCCACGTCGGGCGGCTCGACGAACGGCGTGCTGCACCTGCTCGCGGTCGCGCGCGAGGCCGGAGTGGCGCTCGAGATCGACGACTTCGACCGCATCTCGGAGCGCACGCCGCTGCTGTGCGACCTCAAGCCAGGCGGAAAGTACGTCGCCAAGGACCTCTATGAGGCGGGCGGCAACGAGCTCGTCGCCAAGCGCCTGCTCGACGCGGGCTTGCTGCACGAAGGCGCGATCACCGTCACCGGCCGCACGATCGGCGAGCACGCGCGCGAGGGCGGCGAGGCCGAGGACCAGCGCGTCGTACGCTCGCTCGACAATCCGATCAAGACCTCCGGCGGCCTCGCGATCCTGCGCGGCAACCTCGCGCCCGAGGGATGCGTCGTCAAGCTCTCGGGCCACGAGCGGCGCCTCCACAAGGGGCCGGCGCGGGTGTTCGAGGGCGAGGAGGCGGCGATGGCCGCCGTCGTCAGCCGCTTGATCGAGACCGGCGACGTCATCGTCATCCGCGACGAGGGCCCCGCCGGCGGACCCGGCATGCGCGAGATGCTCGGCGTGACCGCCGCGCTCAACGGGCTGGGCATGGGCGAGCACGTGGCGCTGCTCACCGACGGGCGCTTCAGCGGCGCGACGCACGGCTTCATGGCCGGTCACGTCGCGCCCGAGTCGGTGCGCGGGGGGCCGATCGCGGCAGTCCGCGACGGTGACCAGATCACGATCGACGTCGACGCGCGCCGCCTCGACGTCGCGCTCGACGACGCCACGATCGCCGAGCGCGTGGCGGCCTACGGCGGCAACGACAACACCGAACTGGGCGGGGTGCTGGGCAAGTACGCCAGGCTCGTCTCGAGCGCGTCGATCGGCGCCGTCACCTAGACGAGCGCGCCCTGGCCGGACGCGCTCGCGTCGCGTCGAACTCCCGCTCAGGCGCCCAGCAACCGCCGCAGCGTCAACGCGTTTCGCGGCGCGAACTCCTCCCAGTCGTTGTTGAAATAGGCGAACACGTCGACCGACTGCGCCCAGGCCGCGATCCGCGCGGCCCACTCGGCGATCTCGGTCTGCGAGTAGTTTCCGCGCCGCCCGCGGTGGCCGTAGTGAAAGCGAACGTAGGTGAAGTCGGCCGTCAGCTCGTGCGTCTGGAAGGCGAGCTCCGGGCGGTCGCCGATCGTGAGCGCGACGCCATGCCAGCGCAGCAGCTCGTAGACCTCGGGGCAGAACCACGACGCGTGGCGAAACTCGAACGTGTGGCGGCCCGGCGGCAGATGGTCCAGCGCGAACGCCAGCCGCGTGTCGTCGCGACGGAAGTTCGGCGGCAGCTGCCAGAGCATCGGGCCCAGCCGGCCGCCCTCGCCCAGCGGTGCCAGCGGCTCGATCAGCCGCTGCACGCCGCGCTGCATGTCGGTCAGGCGCTTGATGTGCGTCAGGTACCGCGACGACTTCACCGCGAAGCAGAAGGCCGGTGGCGTCTGCGTCACCCAGCGCTCCACCGACTCGCGCTTGACGAGGCGATAGAACGTCGTGTTGACCTCGACGGTGTCGAACACGCTCGCATAGTGCTCCAGCCAGCGCGCCGGGCCCAGCCCCTTCGGATAGAAGCTCGCGCGCCACGAGGCGTAGTTCCAGCCGCTGCAGCCGATGCGGATCACGATGGCAGGCGTCTACCCGTTCGCGCCCGCGCCGCCGCCGAACTGGCGATCGGTCCAGCGCGCTGCGTCACGAGGCGTACGCTTGACGCGCCGACCCGTCCCAACCGCATGCGTATCGCCATCGACATCGACTCCACGCTGCACCACTACTGGGACCGGCTATCCGCGGCGGCGCTGCACCGCTTCGGCGTCGACCTGCCCTACGAGGAGCAGCTGCAATGGGGGATCACACGCCTGCGCCGCGATCAGCTGCATCTCTGCATCCAGGAGACGCACTCCGCCGAGGCGATCCTCGCTGGCGAGCCCTATCCGGACGCGGTCGAGACGGTCAGGCGCTGGCACGGCGACGGCCACTTCATCCACATCACCAGCCACCGCGACCCGCAGACGCGCGAACCCAGCGCGCGCTGGCTGGAGCAGATCGGCGTTCCGTACGACGATCTGCACTGCTCACACGACAAGGTCGGGCGCTGCCGCGAGGTCGGCATCGAGCTGCTGATCGACGACAGCCCGGAGAACCTCCTGCGGGCGATCGACCACGACATCCTCGTCGCGACGATCGCGCATCCGTGGAACCGCGAGATCTGCGAGGAGGACGACGTCGTCTGCGCGTCCGACTGGCGCGGGCTCGCGGCACAGCTCGACCCGCTGCTGGCCCGCCGCGGCGAAGCGCCTTCGTAAGCAGCAAGAAAGCCTGCAAACGAGCCGCCGGCGGAGGGGCGTGCGTACAGTCGATCGGAACCCCAGGCGCGCTTGGGACAGACCGAGGACCGGCCATGCCCCCGAAGCTCCCCACGCTCATCGCCATCGCCGCCGTCGCGCTCGCCGGCAGCGTGGCGATGCTCATCTGGGACGCAGGCCGCGGTGATGTCATCGCCGGCGACGTTCGCGTCGGGCCGGTCGACGTCAGCGGGATGACGCGGGCGCAGGCGCGCAGCGCCATCGCCGATCGCCTGCTCAAGCCGCTCGACGAGCCGCTCCTCATCCAGGCGGCCGCCAACACCTTCCCGCTCAGCGCGCGCGAGGCTCGCATCACCGCCAATGTCGGCGCGATGGTCAGCGCGGCCGTCGAGCGCAGCCGGGACGGCGGCGTGCTCGCCCGCACGTGGCGCGCGATCAGCGGCCGCGGGGTCGGCGCACGGATCACTCCATCGATCTCCTACTCGCGCGCGGCGGTGCAGCGCATCGTCGACCGCGTGCGCGTCGCCGTCAGCCGCCCGGCGAAGGACGCCAAGGTGAACTTCGCCACTGCCGACCTCGCGATCCGCCCGGCCGAGAGGGGGCGCACGATCGACACCGCCAAACTGCGCGCCGATGTGCAGCGCGCGATCGTCTCGGTGACCGCCGACCGGGTCCTCACCGCCCCGATCCGGTACACCGAGCCGAAGATCACGGCCCACAAGCTCGCGGTCGAATACCCCATCGTCCTGACGGTCGACCGCGGCGGCTTCCGGCTCAGCCTGTTCAAGAACCTCAAGCGGGCGCGCGTCTACCCGATCGCGGTCGGCCAGGCCGGCCTGGAGACGCCCGCCGGGCTGTACAGGATCCAGAACAAGGCCGTCGATCCCGCCTGGCACGTGCCGAACTCCGACTGGGCCGGCGAGCTCGCCGGCAGCGTCATCCCCGGCGGCGCCCCCGACAACCCGATCAAGGCGCGGTGGCTGGGCATCGACGACGGCGTCGGAGTGCATGGCACCGACGCCCGCGGATCGATCGGCTCAAACGCGTCGCACGGCTGCATCCGGATGCTCATCGAGGACGTCGAGAAGCTCTACGAGCAGGTGCCGGTCGGCACGCCGATCTTCATCCACTGACGGCGCGGCACGCGGCGGCGGCGGCAGCGCGCCGCCGACTCAGCCGACCCCGATCTCCGAGACCGGGATCTCCTCCCAGCCGGACTCGAGCAGCAGGGCATGGTGCGGCGAGTGTCGAATGACCAGCGTGCCGATGAAAATGCCTCGTTCTCGCTTGCGCATCACCGCGTACCACATCGTCGTGGCGTCGCCCGTGCCCTGGATGCGCAGCCACGGCCGCGGCGGGCCGTCCTGCGGCGTGCCGATCCCCGCCTCCGCGAGCTGGCGGGCGGTCGCGACGGTTCCCTGAGCGGTGTCGATGAAGAAGACCCCCATCCAGACCGAGGCTAGCGCGCGCTGGCGCGCCGCCCTCGTGCGCTTCGACGAGGACCTGCGCCGCCGCGGCGCGGCAGAGAAGACCCGCAGCGCCTACGCGGCCGATCTGCGCCAGTTCGCCGTCTGGGCGAGCTGGCAGCACACCGATCCCGCCGGATGCAGCCACCGGCTGCTGCGCCGCTATGCCGCCGCGCTCTCCGAGCGCCGCGCGGCGCCCGCGAGCGTCGCGCGCAAGGTCGCGGCGCTGCGCTCCTTCTTCGAGACCCTGCGCGAGCACGGCGAGATCGAGGCGAACCCGGCCGACCTGCTCGCCGCGCCGAAGCGGGGCAAGACGCTGCCCCATGTCCTCGCCCCCGAGGAGATCAGCCGCCTGCTGGACCGGATCCCCGCGTCGACGCCGCTGGAGCTGCGCGACCGCGCGCTGTTCGAGGTCGCCTACTCGAGCGGCCTGCGCGCCGAGGAGCTCGTCAAGCTCGACCTCGCGTCGGTCGACTTCGACGCCGAGGAGCTGCGCGTCGAGGGCAAGGGCGCCAAGACGCGCTTCGTGCCCGCCGGCGAGCCCGCGCTGCGGGCGCTCGCGCGCTACCTCGAGCGGTCCCGTGAAGCGCTCGCGCAGGAGCCCTCCGAGCCGGCGCTGTTCCTTTCGAAGAACGGCCGGCGCCTGTCGACATCCGACATTCGCCGCCGGCTGCGCATGTGGGCGCGCAACGCGGCGGTGCAGGGCGGGGTGCACCCGCACGCATTGCGACATTCGTTCGCGACGCACCTCTTGGAAGGCGGCGCCGACCTGCGATCGATCCAGGAGCTGCTCGGCCACGCGTCCATATCGACAACGCAGATCTACACTCGGGTAGAGTCGGGCCGACTCAAGGGTGCCTACGCGCGCGCACACCCAAGGGCCTAGGGGTATGGAGACCAACGTCAAATCCGTCGAGCTCAAGGACCTGTGGCGCCAGTACAAGCGCGGTGGGGACGCCCGCGCCCGTGAGCGGCTCGTCGTCGCCTACTCGCCGCTCGTCAAGTACGTCGCCGGGCGCATGGCGTCGGGCCTGCCGGCGCACGTCGAGGAGGCGGACCTCATCTCGTACGGCCTCGGCGGCCTGATCTCGGCGATCGAGCGCTTCGAGCTCGAGCGCGAGATCAAGTTCGAGACCTACGCGATCACCCGCATCAAGGGCGCGATCATCGACGAGCTGCGCTCCCTGGACTGGGTCCCGCGCTCCGTTCGCGCCCGCGCGCGAGCGATCGAGCAGGCCAACACGCGCCTGGAACACAAGCTCCAGCGCGCGCCGACCGACGAGGAGATGGCCCACGAGCTCGAGATGAGCGTCTCGGACTTCCAGGACGCGCTCCTGCAGATCTCCAACTCGAGCGTTGCCGCGCTCGACGAGCTGTGGACCGTGTCCGACGCCTCCGGCGACCAGGTCTCGCTGCTGGACACGCTGCACGATCCCGCCGCGCCCGATCCGGCGCACGTCATGGACGCCACCGACGTCAAGGACCGCATCGCCGACGCGATCGCGCGCCTGCCCGAGCGCGAGAAGCTCGTGGTCGCCCTGTACTACTACGAGAACCTGACCCTGCGCGAGATCGGCGAGGTGCTCGGCGTCACGGAGTCGCGCGTCTCGCAGCTGCACACGAAGGCCGTACTGCGCCTGCGCGGACGCATGTCCGACGAGAACATCACCGACTGACCGACCCCCTCTGCGCCGGGCCCGGTCGCAGGTCGATATTCGGCCGCCCCCGTACTAGCATCGCGCGATCCCCGAGGAGAGGAGCCGCGCATGCACAAGCCTGCTGACCGCATCCGCAACGTAGCTTTGATCGGCCATCGCGGCAGCGGCAAGACGTCGCTGCACGAGGCACTCCTGTTCGAGGCCGGCGCCACGAACCGCCTCGGCGCCGTGCTGGACGGCACGACCGTCTCGGACTCCGAGCCCGACGAGCAGTCGCGGAAGATGTCGATCTCGCTGGCGCTGAGCTCGTTCGAGTGGGACGCGCGCAAGATCAACCTCCTCGACACCCCCGGGGAGCCGAGCTTCGTCGCCGACGCGCTGGGCGCGATGCGCGTCGCCGAGTCTGCCGTCTTCGTCGTCAACGGCGTCATGGGCGTCGAGGTCAGCACGCGGCGGCTGTGGGCGCGCGCCGAGGAGCTCGACCTCGCCCGGATGATCTTCGTCAACATGCTCGACCGCGAGCGCGCCGACTTCTTCCGTGCGCTGGAGTCCTGCAAGGATGCGTTCGGGCCCCACGTCGTCGCGACGGAGATCCCGATCGGCTCCGAGCAGAACATCTCCGGGATCATCGATCTCGTCGACATGAAGGCCTACCGCTACACCGGCGACGGCCGCGACAACAGCATCGAGATCGAGATCCCCGACGACCTCCAGGAGCTCGCCGACGAGTATCGCGAGATGATGATGGACGAGATCTGCGAGGTCTCCGACTCGTTGATGGAGCGCTATCTCGAGGGCGAGGAGATCGCCCACGACGAGATCGTCGACGTGTTGAAGGACGGCACCAACCACGGCTCGCTGTTTCCGGTCGTCTGCGGCGTCGCCACCCGGAACCTCGGCACGAACCGGCTGCTCGACGCGATCGTCGAGGACCTGCCCTCGCCGGTGAAGCACGGCTCGCTCAAGCTGCCCGAGATCGCGCTCGAGGCCGACGAGACGAAGCCGCTGTACGCCTACGTCTTCAAGACCCGCGCCGACCCCTTCGCCGGGCGCATCAACCTCTTCCGCGTCTATCAGGGTGTCATGCGCCACGACAGCCACGTCATGAACACGACGAGCCACAACAAGGAGCGCGTCGGCCAGTTGCTCGTCTTCAGCGGCAAGGACTCCGGCCACGCGGACGAGTTCGGCCCCGGCGACATCGGCGCGGTGGCCAAGCTCAAGGAGACGCGCGCGGGCGATTGGCTGGCCGAGCGCGACGAGCCGATCTCGATGCCGCAGATCGAGCTTCCCGAGCCGGTGATGGCCTTCGCGATGGAGGCCCACGGCGACGAGGACAAGGTCTACACGTCGCTGCGCCGCCTCCAGGAGGAGGATCCCACGATCGACCTGCATCGCGACCAGGAGACGGGCGATCAGATCATCGCCGGCCTCTCGCAGATGCACGTCGAGGTGATCGTCGACCGCCTCAAGGAGCGCTTCGGCGCCGAGGTGACGCTCAAGCCGCCGCGCGTGCCCTACATGGAGACGATCCGCAAGCCGGCCAAGGCCCACGGGCGCCACAAGAAGCAGTCCGGCGGGCGCGGCCAGTTCGGCGACTGCCACATCGCGATCGAGCCGCGCGCGCCCGGCGCCGGCTTCGAGTTCATCAACAACATCAAGGGCGGCGTCATCCCGACGTCCTTCATCCCGGCCGTGGAGAAGGGCGTCATCGAGGCGATGCAGTCAGGACCGGTGGCCGGCTGCCCCGTCAAGGACGTGGCGGTCACCGTGTTCGACGGCAGCTACCACACCGTCGACTCCTCCGAGATGGCGTTCAAGCTGGCGGGCTCGATCGCGATGAAGGAGGCGATGAGCAACGCGTCGCCGGCGCTGCTCGAGCCGATCATGCTCGTGACGCTGTCGATCCCGGAGGAGTCGGTCGGCGACGTCATCGGCGACCTGAGCTCGCGCCGCGGCCGGCCGCAGGGGATGGACTCGATCGGCGGCGGCCTGACCGAGGTCAAGGCCGAGGTGCCGATGGCCGAGATGCTCACGTACGCGCCGGACCTGCGCTCGCTGACCGGCGGCCAGGGCGACTACACGATGGAGTTCCTGCGCTACGAGGAGGTGCCGGCGCATCTGCAGCAAAAGATCGTCGAGCAGGCGACGGCCGAGGAGGCCGTGAGCGCGTGATTCTCGAAGCTCGTCCCGCCCACCGGGGCGAGCTTCGTGTCGCTGCGGCCTCTAGGAGGTGAGCGACCCGAAGGAGAGCGACCGATGTGGCCACCGCAAGCACTCGAGTTCCTGCGCGACCTCGAGGACAACAACGAGCGCGCGTGGTTCAAGGCCAACCGCGCGCGCTACGACGACCATCTGCGCGCGCCCGCCCGGGCGCTCGCCGACAGCCTCGCGGATCTCGGCGAGGCGAAGTTCTTCCGGCCTTACAACGACGCGCGCTTTCACCACCGCCCGCCGATCAAGGAGCAGCTCGGGATCGCGATCGGCTACGGCCCGGCCGGCGGCTACTACGTTGAGCTCTCGCTCGACGGGCTGATGACCGGCGCCGGCCTGCACCATCCCTCCAGCGACCAGCTCGAGCGCTTCCGGGCGGCGATCGACGACGCGCGCCGCGCGCGCGGCTTCGAGCAGGCGGTGGCGAAGGCGCAGGAGCGCGGCATGACGCTCGTCGAGCCCGCTCTCAAGCGCGCGCCGCGCGGCTACCCGCTCGATCATCCGCGCCTCGAGCGGCTGCGCCTGAAGAACCTCATCGTGTTCACGCGCCATCCGCTCGAGCCGTGGCTGCACGACGAACGCTGCGGCGAGGTGGTGCGCGCCGAGCTCGAGGGCGCCCGTCCGCTCGTGGCGTGGCTGGCCGAGCACGTCGGGCCTCCGGTCGCAACCTGACGCGCCGGTGGGGCGTCTCGGACGCGGCCGTGGCCGGTACCCTGAGCCGCAGCATGGAGCGCAAGTCGATCACGACCTCCCGCGCGGCGGTCGCCTGTGGCGTGTGCGGTCGCACGCTGCTGCGCGGCGAGCACGCCGACGCGTTCATCGCCAACGGCTCGCGGCGGATGGTCTGCGAGCTGTGCACGGCGCGCGCCGCCAACGAGGGCTGGATCCGCGAGGGCGCCGACAACACGCTGAGCGTCCGGCGCGACGGCCCGCGCGGCGGCCGCTCGCTGCTGGGTCGCCTCAAGCCGCCGCGC
>DASYVZ010000165.1:0-1749 GCA_035936515.1 Solirubrobacteraceae bacterium
CGAGAGGATCGTCTCGTCGTCGGCATCGCCCCAGCCCAGCAGGGCGAGGTAGTTGCGTACCGCCTCGGGCAGGTAGCCCGCGTCGCGCAGATCCTGCACGGACGCGGCGCCGTGGCGCTTGGAGAGCTTCTTGCCGTCGGGCCCGTGCAGCAGCGGCAGGTGCGCGTAGACGGGCCTGCCCGCCGCCTCGCCGTCGCTCGAACCCGCCTCCGCCGCGATGCCCGACGCCGCGACGGCCTCGAGCACGAGCAGCTGCTTGGGCGTGTTGGACAGGTGGTCCTCGCCGCGGACGACGTGCGTGATGTGCGCGTCGAGGTCGTCGACGGCGACCGCGAAGTTGTAGAGGACGCTGCCGTCGGCGCGCGCGATGACCGGGTCGTCGAGGTGCACGTGGGCGAAGGCGGTGTCGCCGCGGATCACGTCGTGCACGATCGTGGCGCCCTCGTCGGGCACGCGCAGCCGAACCGCTCCCTCGCCCTCGTCGCTGCCGCGAAACCCGCGCTCGGCGCCGTGCTGGGCCTTGTAGGCCTTCACATCGTCGCCGGTCGCGGTCGAGCGGTAGGCGCGGCCGTCGTCGAGCAGGCGCTGCAGGACGTCGCCGTGGCGCTCGGAGCGCGCAACCTGGCTAATCGGGCCCTCGTCGTAATCGATCTCCAGCCACTCGAGCGCCTCGAGGATCTGGTCGACGTTGTCGGGGGTCGAGCGCTCGCGATCGGTATCTTCGATACGCAGCACGAGCGTCCCCCCGGCGTCCCGCGCAAGCAGCCAGTTGTAGAGCGCGGTACGGGCGCCGCCGATGTGCAGCGCACCGGTCGGAGAAGGAGCAAAGCGGACTCTCATGCGTACAGATCACCCTACGAGATGCTGATCGGCGCCCATGTCTCGCCGGCAGGCGGTCCCGTGAAGGCCGTCGCGCGCGGGCTCGAGCGCGGCGCCCGGGCGATCCAGATCTTCAACCAGAACCCGCGCGCCTGGAAGCCGCGCGAGTACTCGGCCGAGGAGGTCGCCGAATTTCGCGCGGCGATGGCCGGCTGTGACGTCGACGCGCTGCTGATCCACGCGGTCTACCTGCTCAACTGCGCGTCCACCGACGAGACGATCCGGGCGAACACGCTGCGCTCGCTGGTCGTCTCGCTTCAGGCGGGCGCGGCGCTCGGCGCGCATGCCGTGGTCCTGCATCCGGGCTCGGCGAAGACCGGCGAGGTCGCGGCGGCGATCACCCGCGCGGGCGAGGTCATCGCCGAGGCGCTCGCGCAGAGCGACGGCTGCCCGCTGCATCTGGAGAACACCGCCGGCTCGGGCGGCACGCTGGGGCGCTCCTTCGGCGAGCTCGCCGCCCTGATCGAGGCCGCCGGCGGCGACGAGCGCCTCGGCCTGTGCCTGGACTCCTGCCACCTGCTCGCCTCCGGCCATGAGATCCGCACCGCCGATGCGCTCGCGGCCGTGCTCGACGAGTGCGTCGCGCAGGTCGGCCTCGAGCGCCTCGGCTCGCTGCACCTCAACGACTCGCAGATGCCGCTGGGGTCAAACGTCGATCGCCACGCGAACATCGGCGAAGGCGAGCTCGGCGAGGACGGCTGCGCCGTCTTTCTCTCCGAGCCGCGCTTTCAGGACCTGCCGCTCGTGCTCGAGACGCCGGGGCCGAAGCGCTCCGGGCCGACGGCCGAGGAGCTCGCGCTGACGCGCGCCTTGCGCGAGCGGGGGCTCGCCGCGCGCCGCGGCTGAGCGCGCTTCGCCCCGCGGCAGAGC
>DASYVZ010000166.1:0-5934 GCA_035936515.1 Solirubrobacteraceae bacterium
CACATCACGCTCGTCGGCGCCGACCGTCAGACCTCGATCGACTTCTGGGAGGGCGTGCTGGGGATGCCGTTCGTCTTCGAGCAGCCCAACCTCGACCGGGCCGCCGAGAGCCATCTGTACTTCGATCCGGGCGACGGGCGCCTCATCACGATCTTCACGAACGACGAGCGATCGCCCGAGCCGTCCCGCACCCCGACGGACGTCGGCTGCGTGCACCACATCGCCTTCGCGGTCTCGCAGGCGACCTTCGCGCAGGCCGTCGAGCGCCTCGACGAGCGCGGGATCTCGCACAGCGGCGTCAAGGACCGCGGCTTCATGGACTCGATCTACTTCGAGGACCCGCTCGGCCTGCTCATCGAGCTCGCCTCGTACCGATTCGAGCCGCCGGCCGGCCACACCCACGCCGATGTCCTGCTCGAGGCGCATCGCATCCGCGTGGCGCGGGCGGACTACAACATCGACCCGGTGCACCTCGCCGACGCGATCGAGGCGCTCGTGGCGCGTTCCCAGGACTCGCTGTCGGAGGATCGCTCGCCGAAGGCGGCCTACAGCTGACCGGCCGCGCGCGGCGCGCTACGGTGCTGCCATGGATCGCGACGCGCTGCGCGCCCTGCAGGCCCCGCTGAAGGAGCGCTACCGAGAGCAGCCCGAGGCCGCACGCGTCACGCTCAGCGCGACCGGCACCCTCGACGACGACCTCGCGTGCAACGTGCAGACCGGCCGGGCGCTGGCGAAGGCGGGGCTGCACCCGGCGACCGGCGGCGACGGCAGCCTGCTGTGCTCGGGCGACATGCTGCTCGAGGCGCTCGTGGCGTGCGCCGGCGTGACGCTGCGGGCGGTGGCGGCGGCGCTGGAGATCGACGTGCGGTCGGGCACGATCAGCGCCGCGGGCGACCTTGACTTCCGCGGCACGCTCGGCGTCGATCGTGCCGCGCCCGTCGGCTTCAGCGACGTCCGGCTGCGCTTCGAGCTCGACGCGCCGGATGCCGACGACGAGCAGCTCGCCACGCTGCTGAAGCTCACCGAGCGCTACTGCGTCGTGCTGCAGACGCTGCGCAGCGCCCCGTCCGTGGCGGCGACCCTCGAACATTCGCCGAGGCCTGACGCGGCCGGCAGCTGACCCGCGGTCCCGTCGGGTACCACTCCGCGCATGATCTCCAAGCTCTTCAAGCTCTACGCGCTCAAGCGGCTCTTCCAGGCGTTTCGCGGGCGCCGCCGCGCCCCGCGCTGAGCGGCTCGGCCGTAATCGCTACGGCTGGCCGCCGCTGCCGCCCGGCACGCCGGTGTTCGTCGAGTACTTCGGCTGGATCTTCATCTCCGGCCGGAAGGAGCGCACCGCCTGGGCGACAGCGATCGCGGCCTCCGCAAAGCCGGTGGCGATGAGCTTGAGCTTGCCGTCGAACGTCGTGATGTCGCCGCAGGCCCAGACACGGTCGAGGTTCGTCTTCATGACCTGGTCGACGACCAGCGCGCCCTTGGAGATCTCCAGACCCCAGTCCTTCAGCGGGCCGAGCGCCGTCTTGAAGCCGAGCTGCAGGAGGATCGCGTCGACCTCGATCTCGACCTCGCGGGACTCGTCCGTGGAGTGAAACAGCCGCACGCGCTCGATCGCGCCGTTGCCCATCACCGCGCGCACCTGGAAGGGGATGTGCAGGTCGACGTGGCCCTGCTCGGCCGCCGTCATGACCTGGTTGACGGTGAGCTCATGGGCGCGGAAGCCCTCGCGGCGGTGACACAGCGCGATCGACTCGGCGGTGTGCAGGAGGTTGACGACCCAGTCGCAGGCCGAGTCGCCGCCGCCGATGATCAGCACCTTCTTGCCGGCGAACTCCGACTTCGAGCCGACGAGGTAGTGCGCCCCGCGGCCCTCCCACGGCGACATGTCGAAGCCCGGCAGCTTCTTGGGCTCGAACGCGCCGTGACCGCCTGCGATGATCACCGTCCGGCTGCGCAGCTGCGGGTAGTCGGGGTTGTTCGTGTTCAGGACGACGATGTCGTCCTCCCACTCGATCGTCTCGACGGTCGTCTCGAGGTGGACGGGGACGTCGAACTGCTCGAGCGCCTGGCGGCGGAGCTCCTCGACGAGGTCCTTGGCCAGGATCTGCCGGTGACCGGGCACGTCGAAGATCCACTTCTCCGGATACAGCGCCGTCAGCTGACCGCCGATCTGCGGCAGCGAGTCGACGATGCGCGACGACGCCTCGCGCATCCCGGCCCAGAACGCGGTCGACAGGCCGACCGGCCCCGCACCGATCACCGTGATGTCGCGGATCTCGCCCGCTGACTCGTGCATGGCTAGGCCACGACCTTCGCCGCGAGCGTCTCGCCGTCGAGCGCCGACAGCGCCCGCTCGACCGACGCGCTGATGCACGTGAAGGTCGGCGTGTCGCGCAGCGTGAAGGACGAGGACTCGGTCGTGCGCAGGCGCTGGACGAGATCGAGGAACGAGCCGGGATCGTCGGTCTCGAAGGCGACGACGAACTCCTGGTCGTCCAGGCCGAAGGAGTACGACGTGTTCAGATCGATGTCCGGATACTCGCGGCCGAGCGCGATGTGCTCCTGCATGATTCGGTAGCGCTCCTCGGGAGCGAGCGCGTACCAGGCGCGCGTCTTGACGAACGGATAGACGAAGAGGTACTTCGCATGGGCGGGGCGAACTTCGAGGCGTGACTCGGCCGAGTACTCCGACGCCTTCGTCATCGCGAGGAACGAATAGGGGATCGTCGCCCACTTCATGAGCCCGCTCTGGGCGAGGACCACGTGGAACTCGTGGATACGATCGAGGTTCTGCGCCTGCGTGAGCAGCATGAGGTCGGTGTCGCCGCGCGTGCCGACGGTCGAGAAAGCCCGCAGCAGGTGCCCGTCGGCGAAGTCCGCGCAGGCGGCGGCGAATTCCCGCTTGCCGGCCTCGCGCACGTCGTCATCCAGACGTCGCCACGCGGGCTCCATCTTCAGGAAGGTGTACTTGACGAAATGACGCTCCGGCACGGACTGACAGGATAGAACGGGCGATGAGGCGCCCACCCCCTGCCGTGCCGCGACCGCGGCGCCTGATCGGCCCTGGGCTCGCGGCGGCGGCCGCCCTGCTCGCGGGGCTCTTCCTGGCTGCGGCCCCGGCCGCGCACGCTGCCGCCGGGAGCGGCGATGCACGCGTCGTGCTCGCGTTCCTGCCGTCCGGCGGCGAGAACAACCCCAAGCCGGTCCTCGAGCGCCTCGACGAGCGCGCGGCGCTGGCGCTGGGGCTCGTCAGCGCCACGCAGGGGCAGTTCGCGCCCTCGCAGATGATGCTCGACATCTCCGCCGGCTCGCGCACCTCGCGCGCCGTCTACACGCCGGAGGCGCCGCCGGACCTCGAGCTCGTGCGCGGCGGCGACGGGACCGGCTTCATCTTCGGCTGGAGCCAGGCGCTCGAACGCGCCGCCACGCCGCCGGCCACGCTGCATCCCGGGATGCTCGCGGGCGAGATCCCGGGCGGCGCGGCCTACGCGGGCGTCGCGGGGCGCAACCACATCGAAGCCGTCGTGGCGGCTGATCGCGACGGCGACGTCGCCGCTGTCTCGCTCGACCGTGCCGCCACGCTCGCCGACCGCGCCGCGGCGCTGCTGGCGCAGCACCGGCTCGTCGTCGTCGGGCTCCCCAGGGCCGAGAAGGGTGACGCGCAGCTCGACGACCTGCTGCGCCGCCGGCGTCCCGGCGACATGCTCATCGTGCTGCAGGGGCCGCCGCGGGCGAGCGTGCCGGTGCTGCTGCCGATCGGCGTCGTCGGCCTCGGCGCCGGCGGCTCGCTGACATCGGCGACCACGCACCTCGAGGGCATCGTGGCGGGGATCGACATCCCGGTCACGATCCTGCGCCACCTCGGTCAGCCCGTGCCCGATGGCGTGCGCGGGCAGCCGATCCGCGTCGGAGGCGCGCGCGACGCGGCGGCCCTGAAGGACACCGAGGCGCGCCTGCGCGTCGTCAGCGGGCGTCGTACGGCGACCCTGGGCGCGCTGCTGTTCACATGGCTGGCGGTCGTGCTCGCGCTCGGCATCGTCGCCGACCGCCGGGGCGTGCGGGCGGGGCTGCGGGTCGGGGCGCTCGCCTTCCTCTGGGTCCCGTCCGTGTTGCTCCTGACGGGCTGGCTGGCGCCCTCGCGGACCGTCGAGGTGGCGATCGTCGTCACCGGCAGCTTCGCGCTCGCGGCGCTCACCGATCGCTTCGTGCGCTGGCCGCGCGGGCCGCTCGTGCCCGCCGCCGTCTCGATCACCACGTACGCCGCCGACCTCGTCTTCGGCTCTCAGCTCATCGTCCGCTCGCTGCTGGGCGCCAACCCGCGCTCGGGGGTGCGGTTCTACGGCCTCGGCAACGAGCTCGAGTCGACGCTCACCCTCACGCTGCTCATCGGGTTGGGCGCGCTGCTGTGGCGCCGCGGCCGGTCGCGTGGCAGCGTCGCGATCTTCGGGGTCGCCGGCGGGGTGTTCGCGGTGTTCGTCGGAGCCGGCCAGTTCGGCGCCGACGTGGGCGGCGTCATCACGGTCGGCGCCGGGATCGCGGCCGCGATGGTGGTGATGGCCCCCGGTTCGCCGTCGCGGCGAACGGTGCTGCTCGCCGCGGCCGTCCCGATCGCGGCGCTCGTCGGGCTGGCGGCGCTCGACCTCGCCACGGGGGGCAACGGGCACTTCACGCGGACGATCCTGCAGGCCGAGAGCCCCGCGGCGCTGTGGGACGTCGTCACGCGCCGCTACACCCTGGCCTTCAACGTCCTCAAGACCGGCGCGATGCCATTCGTCACGCTGCTGGCGCTGCTCGGCGCCGCCTACGCCGTGCGCTACCGCGAGCGCATCTACGCGCCGCTGGGCGAGGCGCCGTCCTGGCACGCCGCGCTCATCGGCGGGTTGGCCGCCTCGATCGTCGGCGCGCTCTCCAACGACTCGGGCCCGCTGCTGCTTGGCTTCGGCGTGTTCCTGCTCGCCTGCGTCACGGCGTACGTCCGCGGCGACCCGCGGCTGGCCAGCGGCGCCGAAGGCGCCACGCAGCGGGGCTGAGCGCCGCCACCGCACAGAACATTCATATGTGGGCGGCGGTGCCGCGGGTGCGCGAAGTAGGATGCCGCGGATGCGGATCGCGTTGGTATCTCCGTATTCGTGGACGTACCCGGGCGGAGTGACGCGCCACATCGAGGCGCTTGCCGAGCAGTACCTGGCTGCGGGCCATGAGGTGCGCGTGCTGTCGCCGGTCGATCCGGACGACCGCCTGACGCTGCGCCTGCATCGCGGCGCGCGGCCGTCACAGCGCCCCCTGCCGGACTATCTGGTGCCGCTCGGGCGCACGGTCGGCTTTCCGTCCAACGGCGCGGTCTCGAACGTCACCTACGGGGTGTCGACCGTCGTGGCCCTGCGGCGCGAGCTCGAGCGCGGCTACGACGTCGTGCACCTGCACGAGCCCGTCGCGCCGATCCCGGGCTGGGATTAGCTGATGACCGTCGACGCGCCGCTCGTGGCGACCTTCCACTGCTATTCGGAGAACGCGTTCTCCAACGGGCTGGCGAACTTCTTCGGCGCGTGGCGGCGGCTGAACCGCCTGCACGTGCGGATCGCCGTCTCGCAGGCTGCCGCCTGGACCGGACGGCGCTTCTACGGCGGGACGTACCGCGTGATCCCCAATGGCGGCGACGTCCCCGCCCGGGCGCCCGAGCCGCGCGCACCGGAGGCGGTGCACGCGGAGCGCCCGTTGCGGGTCGCGTTCGTCGGCCAAGCCGTCGAGCGCAAGGGGCTGCCGGTGCTGCTGCGGGCCTTCGAGGCGCTGCGCGAGCACGTGCCCGCGACGCTGGACGTCGTCGGTGTCGGCGCCGACGAGCTCGCGCCGCTCATGCGCGATCCCCGTGACGTCGTCGCGCACGGCAAGTGCAGCGACGAGGCGAAGACGGCCGTGCTGCGCGAAGCCGACGTGCTC
>DASYVZ010000167.1:0-2224 GCA_035936515.1 Solirubrobacteraceae bacterium
TGATCGCGCCGAGCGCCGCGACCGCCCAGACCCCGCGCACGAGCAACCGGTCGGCCGCGCGGGCGTCGGCGAGCGCGCCGGGCTCGTGGTGCGCGCGCCAGTCCAGCGCGACGCAGGCGACGAGGATCAGCATCGACAGCAGGTAGTGACTCATCACGAAGCCCGGCGCGAGGTCGTGCAGGACCGTGAAGCCGCCGAGCACCGCCTGCGCGACGACGCCGAGCGGCAGCGCGAGGGAGATCCAGACGAGGTCCTTGCGTAACGGCCGCCGGCGCAGCGCGCCGACGAAGGCGGCGATGGCGGCGAGGCCGACGACGGACGTCAGCAGGCGGTTGCCGAACTCGATGACGCCGTGCAGGTGAAGCTCGGTGTAGAGCGAGTTCTGCGTGCACTTCGGCCACTCCGGGCAGCCCAGGCCCGAGCCGGTCACGCGGACGGCGGCGCCCGTCAGCACGATGAGGGTGAGGAAGACCAGCGCCGTTCGGGCGACCAGCGCGTAGCGCTCGGGGGTGAGCGTGAAGCGTTCGTTCATGAGCGCCCGAAGCTTAGGGTCCGGCGGCCGCGCCGGCGTGCCATGCGGCCATACGCCATGCCGATCGCGTGGTAGCGACAGCGGCGTGGTTTTGACACCCGCTCCTATGAAGCCGCGCGACGTGCAAAACTTCGCTGCGCCCGCGCTGTTAGCCGTGAGGCAACGTCGCGCGGGCAGTTGCACCACGGAGGGCTGTCGTCGGCCCGGGCGAGACGGAGCAGCACGCAACGGGGACAGCCACGATCCAGAGGTGCAATTCAGCATGAGGTTTCTCATCACCGGCGGCGCAGGCTTCATCGGTTCGCATCTCGCAGAAGAGCTGATCGCGCAGGGCCACCGCGTCCACATCCTCGACGACCTCTCGACCGGGTCGATGGACAACATCCGCCAGCTCAAGGACGACCCGCGCTTCAGCTACACGATCGACACGTGCGCGACCCCATCGCTCGTCGGCGAGCTCGTCGACGAGGCCGACATCGTCTACCACCTGGCGGCCGCGGTCGGCGTCGAGCTGATCATCGAGAGCCCGGTGCGGACGATCGAGACCAACGTGCACTGCACGGAGGTCGTGCTCGCCCAGGCGGCCAAGAAGAAGAAGCCGGTCCTCGTCGCCTCGACGAGCGAGGTCTACGGCAAGTCGACGAGCTTTCCGTTCTGCGAGGACGGCGACATCGTGCTCGGGCCGACGTCCACCGGCCGCTGGTCGTACGCCTGCTCGAAGGCGCTCGACGAGTTCCTCGCGGTCGCCTACTGGAAGGAGCGCAAGCTCCCGACCGTCGTAGCGCGCCTGTTCAACACCGTCGGCCCGCGCCAGACCGGCCGCTATGGAATGGTCGTGCCGACATTCGTGCAACAGGCGCTCGCCGAGCGCCCCATCACCGTCTACGGCGACGGCACCCAGACACGCTGCTTCTGTCACGTGGCCGACGTCGTCAGGGCGCTGATCGACCTGATGCTGCTCGGCGAGCGCGCCTACGGCGAGGTCTTCAACATCGGCGCCCAGGAGGAGATCTCGATGATCGACCTCGCCAACCGCGTGCGCGAGATGACCGGCTCGGACTCCGAGATCCAGGTCATCCCGTACGACGAGGCCTACGAGGCGGGATTCGAGGACATGCCGCGGCGCTACCCGGAGATCTCGAAGATCGACGCGGCCGTGGGATGGGCTCCGACACGGTCGCTCGATGAGATCCTCCGCGACGTGGTGAGCTTCCACCAGTCCGAGGCTGCGGTCGTCTGAGGGCATCTGATGATCGATCTGCGTCTCCGGTCCAGCGTGGCGCGGCGACGGAACGCAGACGAGCCGGCAGCGTCTGGCGCCGGCGCCGGTCAGGCGAGCGCCAGGAGCTGAGCCGGTAGCAGCTCCGCGCGCCTGAGCGGCCGCGTCATCACCAGCCCGCATAACGTGAGAAGACCCTCTTTTCTGGGTGGATCGCCCAGCCATGGGCTGGCGCGCAGCGCGACGGTCCGTTTTACCGCCGACGCGACCGGGATAGTCATCGGTGCCCTCACCACCCTGCTGATGGCTCGCGTGCTGGGACCATCGGGTGTCGGCACGTTCGCGGCCCTGACCTTTATCACGATGCTCGTCGTCCAGGTGGGGACTCTGGGGCTCGGTGACGCGGCAGTGGTGTGGGTGGGCCAGGGGAAGGCCACTCTGCAGGAGGCTCTCTCGTCCAGTTCGCTGCTGTT
>DASYVZ010000168.1:0-2310 GCA_035936515.1 Solirubrobacteraceae bacterium
GCGGCTCTTGGATCACAAAGCTTCGTCTGCGGGATCCGCCTGCCGGCGCCGCGCGACCGCGCCGATGTCCGCTCTAGCGTCCGCTCGAGGACCGGCTTGCGGGTAGACGTCGAGTTCAGCGCAGAGCGCCGGAATCGTCGAGGAGGGGCACTCTCACAGGAGTGCCCCTCCGCCGTCACGAGGCAGTGTGGCTGACAAGGCAGTTGCGACGCAGCGATCCATCGAGGCCAACCGTGAACGGCTCCTGCCGGCCAATCCACACGCGCGTTCTCCTGCCCTGGCCGTTCCAAACGGCGGGCCCGGAATCGATCGTCCACGGCGTGGGGGGCATCGGGGATCCCGCGGGCGTGGCCGAGCTAAGAATCGAGGGGACGGCCGGCGTCGACCGCGTCGTCCCGATCTCGCAACGGCAGGAGGAGGCCCCGGGATGCGCTAGTCGCGAAGGCGCCCGACGATCTCCAGGTACTCGTTCGTGGTTCTCACCGTGCCGTCGTCGGCCTCGTTGATCTCGGACATGAACTGCGCGAGATCGGCGCGGACCGCCGCCCAGCCGTCGCCGAGCAGGGCCATGGCGCTGACGATCGGCCCGAAGTTGCGCTCCATGTGTTCCGCCTGCTCCTCCGGCGAGGGGAATGCCATAACGATGTATTCGCGGCGCAGCTGCAGCGTAAAGCCGAGTGGCTCAAGCAGCCCGCGCACGTGCGACTCGAGGCCCCACAGGGGCGGCGGCTTGAATCCCTCGGGCGGCGGCGGCATGTGTCCGCCCAGCCGAATGAACATCTGGCCGACCTTGCCCTCCGGGGTCCAGCAAGCGAGGCCGATCGCGCCGCCGGGGCGGCAGACGCGGGCCAGCTCGCCCGCCGCCGCGGAGTGGTCGGGGGCGAACATGTGACCGAAGGTCGACGTGACGACGTCAAACGCGTCGTCGCCGAACGGCAGCTCGGCCGCGTCGCCGAGCACCCACTCGACGTCCACCCCGGCCTCCGCGGCGTGGCGGCGGGCGGCGGGGAACCACGCGTCGGTGACGTCGGCGCCCGTGACCGTGGCCCCGCGCTGGGCGGCCGGGACGGCGACCGACGTTCCGCTGCCCGTGCCCACGTCTAGCAGCCGCGTACCCGGCGAGATGGGCAGGCGGTCGAGCAACCGCGGGCCTGCGGGAGCGATGTACGGGGCCATCGCGTCCCAGTCGCCGGCCGACCAGACGGCGCGATTGCGTTCACGCAGCACAATCATCGGATCAGACATCGCAGGCTCCTTTGGAGTTGTCTGACCGACCGTAGTGCGAACTCCTCGGCCGGTGCATGAACTTTCGCGAACTCCGCTCCGCCGACTGCGCCCCCGCGGACATAGGTCGGCACACGCTGGAACGCGTGCAACACGCGCTGCGCCGCGTCGAACTGCTGCGCTGCGAGGAGCACGCCTACGAGCAGGAGCACTGCTCCGGAACGCTGGGAGGTAACCGGCGTCGTGGCGATTGGCCGCCGGCGTTGAGGCATGACCATCGCGCTCGCTGGTCGCACAGAGCGCTCCAGCTCGCGCCAAGCGGCAGTCGTGTCTAGGTCAGCAAGATGCGTAGCCTCGTTGCGTCAACCGGCGTTAACTCCTTGGCGTGCTGCCAGAGCTTGTAGCCGGCGTCGAGGTTGAGGTAGGTAGCCCGTGGATCTCCGCCCTTCCGGTCGCTTCAACTCGCTGGTTGCTGCGTTGGCAGGCTTTCGCTGAGCCTCAGTTGTCCTCGTTCACTGGATCGACCTGGAGCACGGTCGTTATCGCCACGTAAAAGCGCAGGGAGTTGGGCCCGTCGCCGTCCGACTCGAGGAGGACTGCTCGGCGCAGCATTCGGCGTTCGAGCACGAAGCTCGCGGTTTCCGCGCGTCCGACGCGGAACGCAAACCTCTCGTTGTTCGCCGGGTAGGCGGCCGGCGCGAGCTCGGCGCCTGCAGCCAGCTCGCCCTCCAGGTAGGCGAGCACGCCGCGGGGCTCCTCGGACAGGATCGTGACCTCAACCTGACTGCCCATCAGCGCGAGCAGCCGGGTCAGCGCCTTTTCGAACGTGAGTGTCCTGCGGGTGGTCATGGTCCGCCCGCAGCGTAACGGCGGGGCGTCGGGCTGCAGGACGTGAGGGTGCCGGGCGGCGCGGCGGCGGGAGCCTCCGCCAGGAAATCGCCGAGCGGCTCGCTGAGGCGGCGCAGCTCGGCGAGGCGGCCGCGCTCCTCGGGCCGGATCGCGAGTCCGAGCTCGCTCCAAAGTGTTGCTCCGCCGCATCTGAGCAACCCGCCCGCAGTACCTTTGCAGCGACGGACTGGGCTAGGC
>DASYVZ010000169.1:0-2109 GCA_035936515.1 Solirubrobacteraceae bacterium
ACTTCGGCGACGAGCTCGAGCTCGTGCTGTGGGGTAGGGCTACGTCGCGCCCGGTCGTGGAGCGCCGGTGATCGCGGCGCCCTGGCCTTCGACTCGTGCCGGGAGCGGACCACGGGAGGGTTATCGTTGCGCGATCGCCAGTTTTCGCCACGAAGGGCAGCGGATCGCCTACACGGAGTATGGCTTCGGTACCCGAACGGTCGTCCTCATCCATGGCCTACTGCTGTCCCAGCGCATGCACGAGCCGCTCGCGCGCGCGCTGGCGGCGCGCGGCAACCACGTGCTCACGATCGACCTGCTCGGCCACGGCCGCTCTGACCGGCCGGCCGAGCCCGCGCGCTACTCGACGTCGCTGTTCGCCGCGCAGGTCGTCGCGCTGCTCGACCACCTCGCCATCGACGAGTCGGTCGTGCTGGGCACGTCGCTGGGGGCGAACACGGCGCTCGAGGTCTGCCACCACGCGCCCGACCGCGTGCGCGGGATGATCGTCGAGATGCCGGTCCTCGACCAGGCGCTGATCGCCTGCCTGGTCGCGTTCGGCCCGCTCCTGATCGCGCTGTCGGTCGCACAACCGGTGGCCAGGCTCGTGGCGCTCGCCGCGCGGGCGATCCCGCGCCGCGGGCTGCCGTTCTACGCCGACATCGCCCTGGAGACGGTGCGCCAGGATCCGCGACCGAGCGGCGCTGTCCTGCGGGGCCTGTTCTTCGGCCGGACGGCGCCGCCGGAGGACGAGCGTCGCGCGATGCTCGCGCCGACGCTCGTCATCGGCCACCGGCGCGACCCGATCCACCCGCTGACCGACGCCGGCATGCTCGCAGACGAGCTGCCCAACGGGCGCCTGCTGCAGGCGAACTCGTTCGTCGAGCTGCGCCTGACGCCCGACCGGCTGACCGACGAGATCGCGGCTTTCCTCGATCTGTGCTGGAAACCGGCCCGGCGCACGGGCCGGAGCGCGGGCGCCGCCGCGGCGTCGTGAGACCTTCGCGCGCGACGACCACTACTCTCTGCCGCCCATGTCGAGCCGTCAGGAAGAGAAGGAGCAGCGCAAGCAGGAGCGCCTGGCGCGTGAGGCTGCCGCCGCGAAGGCCGCCAAGCGCAAGCGCCTGCTGCAGCTCATCGGCGGCGTCGTCGTCGCGTGCGCGATCATCGCCGGCGTCGTCTTCGCCGTCGGCAACGGCGGAGGCGACGGTGGCGGTGGCGGTGGCGAGAATGCCGACCTGGCGGAGGCGGCGAGGGCGGCCGGCTGCGTCTACCGCTCGTTCCCCGAGGAGGGTCGCGAGCACACCGCCGAGAAGCTCACGGTCGCCGACTTCGACACCAATCCGCCGACCTCGGGTCCGCACAGTCCCACGCCGGCGGCGGACGGCATCTACGCCCCCGACAACGAGCCGGCGATCGAGAACTGGGTGCACACGCTCGAGCACGGGCGGATCATCTTCCAGTACAAGCCGGGGACCGATGCCGATGTCGTGGAGCAGCTGACGGAGCTCTACAACGAGGACGTCGCCGACAGCGGCGGCGCCTACCACAGCGTCCTCATGCAGAACAACTCGGGCATGAAGCCGCAGGTGGCGGCGGTCGCATGGCGCCAGTACATGACCTGCGACGAGCTGACGCCGCAGGCGGTCGACGCCTTGCGCGAGTTCCGCGAGGCGCGCGTGGACAAGGCCCCCGAAATCGTCCCCTAGCCGGTCGCGGCCGGCCCGCAAGAAGACGTGCGACCGCACCGCGGACGCCGCTGGGGTGTTGACCGTGCGATGCGCCGTCTTGTCCTCGTGCTGCTGGCCGCGGTCCTGGTCGTCTGGCTCGCCGCGCCCGCGCTGTCCTCGCGCCCGTTCGTACCGCGCGCGGTGGAGTTCGAGCAGGCGCTCGACACGCGCGCCTGGTCGCAGGACGCGGGCGGGAGCTGGCGCTCGCCAATCGTGCGGGCGCCGAAGCGCTTTGACCTCGTCGGCCTGCAGTGGCGCGCGAGCACGCCTGAGGCCGAGACCCGGATCCGTGTGCGCGAGGCCGGCGGGCGCTGGCAGCGCTGGACGCTCATGGCGGACGACCACGCCGGCGGGGCGGGCGCCGAGCCGGTCTGGGCCGGGGGCGCCGACGCCTACCAGC
>DASYVZ010000170.1:0-9620 GCA_035936515.1 Solirubrobacteraceae bacterium
GCGGGCGAGCTCGCGACGCTCCTCGAAGCGCAGGGCGTAGTGGTACAGCCCGGCGTGGCGGCCGCCCGGCGCAGCGCCGGGCTCCTCGACGAGGACGACGAGGTCCTCGCCGCCGGTCCCCATCGTCGCGACGCGGCCGTCCCGGTCGTGCACGCGCAGTCCCAGCGCCGGCTCGTAGAAGGCGATCGAGCCGTCGAGCGTGGAGACGGTCAGGTGGACGGGGCCGAGGCGGAGGGTGTCAGGCAGGGCGGGGGCCAGGCCGGCCTCGGCGGCGGTCGTCATCCCGGGATGGTAGGACTGTTCCGACGCGCTGCGCGACTGGCTGTTGAGGGTACCCTGGAGACCGCGAGGGGCACTGGCTCAATTGGCTAGAGCACCGGTCTCCAAAACCGGGGGTTGCAGGTTCGAGTCCTGCGTGCCCCGCTTGTTGGTGGGGGTGGCAGCGGTGAGGTAAGGCTTCCGTCCGAACTCGTTGCGAACATGCGTTCGTGGCGCGAAGTTCTGCCGATCGCGAGGCTATACGGGAGCTACTTGCCGCCGGCTACGCGGATCGCGAGATCGCTGAGATCAGCGGCGTCCCCAGCAACACGGTAGGACGCTGGCGGCGCTCCTGGCCACCGATACCGGTCAGCTGGCAGCCGGCGCATGAGCCGTCCTACGCGTATCTGCTTGGCCTATACCTCGGTGACGGTTGCGTTTCCGTAACCGGAGGTCGGGTGGCTCTACGTGTCGCGCTCGATCTACGGTATCAGCGGGTCATCGACGACTGCTGGACGGCGATGGTCCTGACGATGCCGCGACATCGGCCGGGGTTCGTCCGCTCGTCGAGCGGCGAATGTGTGCAGGTCCAGGTCTGCGGCAAGCTCTGGCTGCACGCCTTCCCGCAGCACGGCCGGGGCTCCAAGCACGAGCGCCCGATCACGCTGGAGGCGTGGCAGCAGCAGATCGTCTCGCGGCACCCGGGCGAGTTCGTGCGCGGCCTGATCCACTCCGACGGCTGTCGCACGATCAACCGCTTCCGGACGACGCTGCCCAGCGGACGCGTCGCGGAATACGCCTATCCGCGCTACTTCTTCTCGAACCTCTCCGGCGACATCCGCGCGCTGTTCTGCGCGACGTGCGACGCGCTCGGGGTGCGTTGGACGCTGTCGAACCCGCGCAACGTCTCGGTGGCGCACCGCGAGAGCGTCGCGGTGCTCGACGCCCTCGGGTGCGCCAAGGAGTAGTGGATCCGCCCGCGCTAGGAGCTCGGCGGAGCCGCCGCGTCGGCGCTGCCCGTGCGCATCGCCTGCCGCGCCCGCTCCCCCGCATGCTCGCCGAGTGCGCGGTAGGCCTCGAAGCGCTGATCGGTGTAGAGCTGGTCGCCGGTGCTGTGATGCGGAAAGACGGGATCGGCCTCCTTGTAGGCGCGCACGTCCCAGGGCATCCCCGGCGTCAGGACGGTCGGCGCGTAGACCAGCCGGCCGACGACCGCCCCGCGGTGCTTGATGATCCCGACCGCGCAGCTGTCCTCGGCGAAGCCGTCCTCGTCGAGCTTGATGTGCGTCGGGTTGATCACGACCTCGACGCCGAGCTCGCTGCGTGCCAGCGCGATCGCGTCGCCCAGTGCGGCCGCGGGTTTGCCGCCGCTGGCGTCGAAGCAGTAGATCTTGCCGCAGCCTCGCCGCAGCAGCTCGACCAGGCCGAGGTTCTCGTAATGACCGCCGTCGGTGATGTAGAGGAAGCGACCGTCGACGCGGTTTCGCCCGACCAGCTCGCGAAAGAGGTACGACAGCCGCGGGTGCTTGATCACGTCGTTGGGGCGCCCGGCGACCTTCTCGATGCCGCTCTCGCGCGGTCCCTGTGCGCTCTTTCTCCGCGTGCGCTGCGTCCAGTCGTCGCTGGACACGTAACGCGGGTTCGGCACCCACACCCCGAGCCGCACGTTGGCGAGCGCCATGAGCATGCGCAACGGCACGTTGGTCGCCTTGCCCATCGACGGCGAGATCGCCGCGCCCGACATCGCGATCGCAGCCGGCAGCGTGATGTCGCGCAGGCGGTTGGCGCCGAGCCGGCGCTCGTACTCCTTCGTGGGGATCGCACCGACGAGCGGCCCGCCCATCGCATCGCGGCTGAACGTGAAGCTCGACACGCCGCGTCCGGGCGGCGTGGCTCCTGGGTCGGAGACGTTCACTGCCGCGCAGACGAGGAGGGTGGGCCAGCCCCCCGTCGCGGGTCCCGGCCACACGCCCGACTCCGACAGCGGGACGAGCGCGTTGTAGTCGCGCTCGACCGCCTTCTGCCGCGGCGCCCCCTCCGGGGCGTTCTCGTCGTAGATGCGCTTCAGCGCGAACGCGCTGCACAGGCGCCGCCGATAGAACGGGTGCAGCGACCAGGTGTTCAGGTCAGAGACGACATACAGGAGGGCGAAGACGGCCAGCGGGACGATCAGCCCCCAGAGCCAGGTCGGGGTGCTCACGCTCGTCGGTGTCGAGTTGGCCAGCGCGACGGTGGCGGCGAGCACGACGATCCCGAGCAGCAGCAGGGGCCCGGCGATGAACGTCACCACGTACACGAAGGCGCGGCGGATCCGCGGTGACGCCCGGCGCAGCGCGGCGCGTGCCCTGCCGACCTGCGCGACGGCGGACGGGTGCGCCTCACGCGAGCGCAGCTCGAGCAGCGCGGCCAGCAGCAGGCTGCCGATGCTGCCGACCCCGATCCCGGCCGGCACCCCGACCTCGGCGTCCTCGTGCGGCTCCAGCCCCGTCTGCAGGAGGGCGATGATCTCCGGGATGGCGACGAGGAGGAGCGCCGCGGCGGCGCTGAGCAGGAGCATCCGCAGAGACCACGTCTCGAGGAACCGGCGCACCCAGTCGGGCTTCGGGCGCGACAGCAGCGACGTCAGCCCGAGCGCGACGGCGGCGGCAGCCAGCGCACCCAGCGTCCACCACGCCCACTCCGGTGCCTCGGCGCTGAACGGTCCCGTCGCCCCGGTCAACTCGCCGTAGTCGGGGCGATACAGCACGATCGCGAGCGCGGTGCCGATCGCGAACAGCGGCAGGCCGACCAGCGTGAGGTTCACGACGAGCCCGAGCAGCACGCGCCACGCCAGGAAGAGCTTGTCAGGGCGCGTCGGTGCCATATACGTACTCCGGTTGCGCAGATACTGCTCCTCGGGGGACTGCGGGTGAAACGGCAGCGCGTCGCGGTTGACGATCGACGGATCCGAGTCGTCATGGCCGGGCTCGCCCGGAGGCGGCCGCTCTTCACCGGCCGGCCACGTCTTCGCCACCATGCAGACGCTCCCGGCGATGTACGACCCGCCCGAGACCGCCGCGAGGTACTTCGCCTTGCCGAGCTCCTGCTCGTGTCGCAGGGCCTGCAGCGCACCGAGGTTGAACGACGCCGACCGGATGCCGCCGCCCGAGCAGCAGATGCCGATGCGCTCGGGGTCGAAGTCCTCGAGCACCCCGAGTCGCGACGGCGCCGGCTCCTCGCGGTATCCGTCGCCGAGCCACCGCAGGAAGCGCCGAAGCCTCTGCTCCGGGGGCGGGTCGGGCCGGACGCTGAGCAAGCCCTGGTCGGCTGGCGGCGCGGTCTCGCGGTTGCTCACCTGGGGCAGCCACTCCGATGTGTATCGACCACGGACACCGTGCCTCCCACGAGCTCGACCGCAACGTACCGCCAATCCGCGCGGGCCGTCAAACGAGGCCCGTTTAACCAGAAACCGTCAGCTGACAGCGCGCACCGGACGCGCTAGGTTGCGCACAGGCGCAGGATCGAGCAAGCAACGCCAGAAGAGGGACCCGTGAAACGACCATCTCGCGTGCGCAACAACGCCCACCTCGTCCTGGCGGGCATCCGGTTCGTCAACGGGGTCATGGCCTTGCTCGTACCGCACTCGCTCGCCCAGCGACTCGACGTCGACGCCGACAAGAGTCCGGCGCTTGTGTACTTCCAGCGCATGTTCGGCATCCGGACGATCTTCATCGCACTCGATCTCGTGACGGGTAACCAGGCGGCTCGCCGACGGGCCCTTCGCCGCAGCCCCCTGATCCACGCCTCGGACGCGACGGCCGCGGCGCTCGCCGGCGCACGCGGCAACCTTGCGCCCAGGCCGGCGCGGATGACCGTCGCGATCTCGCTGGTCAACCTCCTGCTGGCGCTCATCGCGCGGCCGCATCCCGTCAAGGGTCTCAAAGGCCTCCCGTTCGGCATCGGACGGTCCTGAGGGCGGATGGGACTGCCAGGCAGCCGACGCGGAAAGGTGATCCTGGGTGCCGGGGTCGTCACCGTCCTGGTGGTCGGCGTGGTGGCGTTCGGCGCCTGGTACAAGCTGTTTCGCGAGGTCGATCAGGACTTCACCGACCCGTCCGAGCAGTTCGCGTACGGCTCGATCGGCAGCGAGAGCGCCGAGGGCATCCCGTTCGAGATCTGGCGGGTCCTGCCCGAGATCTTCCCGCAGCACCTGCCGGGCCCCGGCGGCTACCTCTCACTCGGCATGTACAGGGAGAAGGGCCGCGAGATGCCCGTCGGCTTCACGAAGAAGACGGTCGGGATCCCGCGCGTCGCCTTCAACTGCGCCGCCTGCCACTCCGCCACGTTCCGCACCGATCGGGCGGGCGCACGCAAGCTCGTACTGACCGCGCCCGCCACGAGCTTCGATCCGCAGGGTTATGTCCGCTTCCTCATCGCGGCCGGGAGCGACAAACGCTTCACCGCCGACAACATCCTCGAAGCGATCGCGCGCCACACGAAGCTGAGCTGGATCGACAAGCAGCTCTATCGCCACGTGATCATCCCCCGCACGCGCGATGCCCTGCGTGAGCAGGCGCGGCGCTTCGCCTGGACGAACCTGCGGCCCGATTGGGGACCGGGGCGGATCGACCCCTTCAACCCGGTGAAGTTCCACCACCTCGAGTTCGATCCGCGCGAGGATCACTCGATCGGCAACTCCGACATGGAGCCGCTGTGGAACATGGCGCCCAAAGCGGGATTCGCATTGCACTGGGACGGCCTGAACGACTCGCTCACGGAGGTCGTGCTGACCGGCGCGATCGGCGATGGCGCCACGTCGGTCACCGGCGAGCCGACGGACAAGCTGCCGGTGGACGACCTCAAGCGCATCGAGGACTACATCAAGAAGGTCAAGGCCCCGGAGTACCCCTTCGCCGTCGATCGGCGGCTGGCCGCCCGTGGTGAAGCCGTGTTCGCCGACAAGTGCGCCTCGTGTCACGAGTTCGGCGGTGCGCGCACCGGGAAGGTCATCCCCCTGCCCGAGATCAAGACCGACCGACACCGGCTCGATCACTGGACACAGGCGGCGGTCGACAAGTACAACGCGTACGCCGACGGCTTCGACTTCGACTTCGAGCATTTCCGCAAGACCAACGGCTACACCGCGGTCGCGATGGACGGCCTCTGGCTGCGGGCGCCGTACCTGCACAACGGATCCGTGCCGTCGGTGGAGGATCTGCTCAAGCCCGCCCGCGCGCGTCCGAAGACCTTCTACCGCGGCTATGACGTCGTGCACCCGCGCAAGCTCGGGTTCATCAGCCAGGGCCCGTCGGCACGCCGCGAGGGCTGGCTCTACGACACGCGCGTGGCCGGCAACTCCAACCAGGGCCACGAGGGCAGCGCCTACGGCACGACGCTTCCGCAGGCGGACAAGCGATCCCTCGTCGAGTACCTCAAGACGCGATGACGCCCTCGACGGCCGTCCTCATCACGGGCTGCTCGTCGGGCATCGGGCACGCCACCGCGAAGCACCTCTACGCGCGTGGCTGGACGGTCTACGCGACCGCGCGGCGCCGCGAGGCGCTGGCCGATCTGCACGAGGCGGGCTGCCACACGCTGGCGCTGGACGTCACCGACGAGCAATCCATGCGCCGCGCTGTCAACGAGGTCGAGGAGCGCGAGGGTGCGGTCGGGGTGCTCGTCAACAACGCGGGCTACAGCCAATCTGGAGCGATCGAGACGGTGGCGATGGACGCCGTGCGCACGCAGTTCGAGACGAACGTGTTCGGGCTCGCGCGCATGTGCCAGCTCGTCCTGCCGAAAATGCGTGCGCAGCGCGCCGGAAAGATCGTGAACCTCTCTTCGATGGGCGGGCGGCTGACCTTCCCCGGCGCCGGCTTCTACCACGCGACGAAGTACGCGGTCGAGGCGATCTCCGACGCGCTGCGCTTCGAGGTGCAGGGGTTCGGCATCCAGGTCATCGTCGTCGAGCCGGGCCTCATCCGTACGCGCTTCGCGGAGTCGGCGGTCGGATCGATGATCCCGGCGGCCGGCGGCGAGGCCGATGGCTCCGGCCCCTACGGCGACTTCAACGCCGCCGTCATGACCGCCTCCGTACAGGCCTACGAGGTCGGGCCGATGGCGCGCCTCGGCGGGCCGCCGCAGGCCGTGGCGCGCAAGATCGAAAAGGCGATCTCCGCCGGCCGCCCGCGCACGCGCTATACGGTGACGCCATCGGCCAGGGTGCTGCTGGGGTTGCGTGCCGTGCTGCGCGACCGCGCCTGGGATGCGTTCGTCAGCAGCCAGTTCCCGCGTCCCGGAGAACCTCGCAAAGACAGGGAGAGGTAACAGTGAACGCCACAGACACCACGACGCAGCCAAGCGCTCCGGTCGGCACGTACACCACATGGTTCAGGCGGGCGATGTGGGCGGGCATCATCCAGGACTGGGCGCTCGGCATCCCGGCGATCTTCGCGCCCGAGCGCGTGCTGAAGCTGACCAAGCAGCGGCCGACCGGCGATCCCACCTGGAGCGCGTTCGCCGCCCTGCTGATACTGCTCATCTCGCTGCTGTACATCCCCGGCGCGCAGGATCCCCACCGCTATCGCAAGACAGCGTGGCTGTCGGTCTTCGCGCGGCCGCCGGGCGTCATCTTCTTCTTCGGGCTGCGGCGGGGAACCTACCCGCTGTTCGGCATCATCGACGCGCTCCTGTTCCTCGTGCAGGCGCCGCTGCTGTATCTCGCGTCGCGCGAGCACCCGGAGGGGGGTCGGTAGCCATGGCCTCCGCTCCGAGCAGGCACGGCAGCCGCGAGCCCGACCCCGTGTTCGAGTACGACGGATCGACCTTCAACGAGGTCAAGGAGGTCGCGTTCAGCGGCCCGTATTCCGGGTTGCCGGTGCATCCCGGGCTGCGCCCCGGCAAGTTCGTCGAGTTCTTCAACCACTCGACCCGCAACCTGATCGACCGCCGCGACGTGCTGCCGTACTTCGAGAAGCTCATCCACAGCAACGGCATCTGCTTCACCGGGACATGGCGGATCGACACCAAGACCCCCTATACCGGCTACTTCGCGGACGGTTCAGAGGGTCTGCTGCTCGTGCGCGGCTCGGTCGCCGGACCGGCCCTGATGGCCGGCGAGCGCCGGGCGTTCGGCTACGCCGGCAAGATCTGGCCGACGCTCGACCCCGACGAGAAGCACAAGCCGGCCAACTGGGTGACGGTCAGCAAGCTCAGCGGCGCGCGCCGCCAGCACATCCTCGACTACATGCCGACGAACAAGCCGGCCGTCGGGCGCGACCCAGGGGCGAACCTCGTCAACCGCGGCATCTTCCGGCTGCTGGATACGCGGCCGGGGTGGCGCCAGCTGCACCCGGTCTCGACGCTCGGGATGACGCACGACGAGCGCGTCGTCACGCCGGACCTCCTCATGCTTCGCGTCGCGGCAGGGACGCCGCGGGCCGACGAGCGCGACTTCCGCGACGAGCTGCGACTGGAGAACTATCCCGGGCACAAGCTCGTCTACACGATCAACGTCAAGAACTTCGACGAGGCGGCCTGGACGAGGATCGGCGAGATGGAGCTCACGGACTACGCGATCTCCGAGGGCGGCGACCGGCGGCTGCACTTCTGGATTCCGCGCGACATCCCGTCGCTGCCATAGGCGAGGGCCCTGACGATGTCCGCCGAGCGCTACGACGTCGTGGTGATCGGCACCGGCTTCGGCGGTGCCGCGGCCGCGTGCCGGCTGGCGCAGAGCGGCGCCAGCGTCCTCGTGCTCGAGCGCGGCCGCCGCTGGCGACGCGAGGAGTACCCGCGCGATCCCGGCGACGCCTGGCTCTACCACCCGGCCTATCCGCAGAAGCTCAACGGCTGGCTCGACCTGCGGTTCTTTCGCGGCATGATCGTCGCGCAGGGGGCGGGCGTCGGCGGCGGCTCGCAGTGCTACTCGAGCGTGCTCATGCCGGCCGACGCGGACCTGTTCGACGGCGGCTGGCCGCCGGAGATCACCGCCGCGGAGCTTGCGCCCCACTATGCGAACGTCAAGCGCATGCTGAGCGTCGTGCAGATCCCCGAAGGCCAGCCGACGGGGCGCGCGAAGCTGCTGGGACGCGCCGCCGAGCGGCTCGGCTACGCCGATCGCTTCGAGCGCGTGCCGCTCGGCGTGATGTTCGACCCCGAGTGGAGCTATGACCTCGAGAACCCGCTCGACGTGCGCCACTCGCGCCAGTTCGTCAACGAGCACGGCCAGCAGCAGGGCACCTGCGTGCATCTCGGCAACTGCGACATCGGCTGCGACGTGGGCGCGAAGAACACGCTCGATCTGAACTACATCCCGGCCGCGGAACGTCACGGCGCACAGGTGCGGGCGCTGCACGTGGTGCGCTGCGTCGAGCCGCAGGGCAGTGGCTACAACGTGAGCTTCGATCGGATCGCGGACGGCGCGCTCGTGCGAGGAGACGTGAGCGCCGACCGTGTGGTCCTGGCGGCCGGCTCGCTCGGCTCAACCGAGCTGCTGCTGCGCTGCCGCGACGAGTACCGCACGCTGCCTCGCGTCAGCCGCGCGCTCGGCCGGCGCTGGAGTGCCAACGCCAACGTCTTCACGTCGGCGGTGTACGGCGCCGAGGCCGGCGTGCAGCAGTCCATCGGGCCGACGATCACGACCGGCCTGGACTTCATGGACGGTTCGGCGGGCGGCGAGCGCTTCTACATCGAGGACGACGGGTTTCCCAACATGCTGCTCGGCGCGCTGACCACCGGCCTGCGGTCGGGCCGCGTGAACCCGCTCGCGTGGGCGCTGCAGAGCCACCTGCGGCGCAGCGTCGACGAGAAGAACCCGGCGCGCAACGTCATGGTGTGGCTCGGCGAAGGCATCGACGCGGGCGACGGCGAGCTGCGGCTGGGCCGCGCGCCGCTCGCGCCGTGGCGCACCGAGCTGCGGCTGACGTGGGACGTGCGCCGCTCGCGGCGCGTGGTCGAGGAGATCATCGCGATGCACAAGCAGCTCTCCGAGTCGACCGGCGGGCGCTTCCGCGTGCCGCTGTCCTGGAGGCTGCTGCGTCAGCTCGCCACCGTCCACCCGCTCGGGGGCTGTGCGACCGGCACGACCGCAGCGGACGCGGTCGTCGACCATCGCGGCGAGGTGTTCGGCCATCCCGGGCTATTCGTGGCAGACGGCAGCATCATCCCCGGGGCCATCGGCCGCAACCCGTCGATGACGATCGCCGCGCTGGGCGAGCGCACCGCCGCGCTGATGACCTAGGCTGAACTGACTCCATGTTCTCCCGACAGTTCTTGTCGAGAGGGAGAGCGTCTTAAGGTCCGGAGGCCCCGAGAGTGTCGGGGCCGTCCGGGGCGCGGCTCATCGTCGCTTCTTCACCGCCAAGTGACGAAGTGCAAGGAGT
>DASYVZ010000171.1:0-3864 GCA_035936515.1 Solirubrobacteraceae bacterium
TGGTCAGCCGACCGTGGCGCTCGAGGACGTACGGGTACCACTCGCGGTAGGCCACCGTCGCGTACTCGTCGCGGAGGTCGAGGTCGTGGTCGGAGACGATCGACTCGGCGGTCAGCAGGTAGTGCGGCTCGTCGCCGGCGAACTGCGAGCTGCCCAACGCGGGCAGGCCGATCGTCGCGGCGTACGCCGCGAACAGGACGAGCCAGAGCGCGGCTGCGCGACGCACGCCGCCCATGATCGCGCTCGGCGGGATCAGGGGAGGCGCCCAGCCGCGCCTTGCGGCGTCAGCGCGCCCAGCGCGCTCAGCGCGCGAGCGAGCGGGCGAGCTCGACGAACAGCCGCACGCCCCAGCCCGAGCCGCCCTTGGCGGCGTAGGGCTTGCCGGCGCCCCACGCCGTGCCGGCGATGTCCAGATGCGCCCACGGAACGTCGGCCGTAAAGCGCTGCAGGAACTGCGCGGCGACGCTGGAGCCCGCCTTGCGCGCCTCGTTGACGTTCATGACGTCAGCGGTATCGCTGTCGAGCGCCTTGGCGTAGTCGTCGTGCAGCGGCAGGCGCCAGACGGTTTCGCCGGACGTCGTGGCGGCTTCGCTGACCTGCGCGGCCCAGTCGTCGTCGGAGGCGAACAGGCCGGCGTGGGTGTTGCCCAGCGCGGTGATGATCGAGCCGGTCAGCGTCGCGATGTCGACGAGCCGCTCCGCACCGCGGTTGACGGCGTGCGTCAGGCAGTCGGCGAGCACGAGGCGACCCTCGGCGTCGGTGTTGATGATCTCGATCGTCGTGCCGTTGGCCGCGGTGACGACATCGCCCGGCTTGAC
Organism: Solirubrobacteraceae bacterium; assembly: GCA_035936515.1. Taxonomy (GTDB): domain Bacteria; phylum Actinomycetota; class Thermoleophilia; order Solirubrobacterales; family Solirubrobacteraceae; genus CADCVQ01. The sequence continues at coordinate 819 of DASYVZ010000171.1, forward strand.
GGCGTTGCCCGCGGGCATGTTCTCCGTCGCGCCGACGACCGCCACGACGCGCACCGGCAGGCGCAGCTCGGCGATCGCCTCGATCGCGCCGAGCACCGCGGCACCGCCGGACATGTCGAACTTCATGTCCGACATCTTGTTGGCGTTCTTGATCGAGATCCCGCCGGTGTCGAAGGTGACCGCCTTGCCGACGAGCCCCAGCAGCGGACCGCTCGCGTTTGGCCCGTCGTATTGCAGCGTGATGAGGGCGGGCTCCTCCGCCGAGCCCTGCGCGACGCACGCGAAGGAGCCCATGCCGAGCCGCTGCAAGCCCTCGCGCCCCTCGACCTCGACGGTCACGCCCTTGAGCTCGCGCAGCCCGCGCGCCGCGTCGGCAACGTGGCGCGGGGTCATCTCGTTGGCCGGCGTGTTCTGCAGGTCGCGCGCCGCGTTGACGGCCCGCGCGACGATCTGCGCCTGCGTGACGACCGCGGTGAGGTCGTCGTGGGCGCTGACGACGAGCGCATCGAGGCCGCCGTCGTCCTCGGGCGGCTTGCTCTTGAAGCGGTCGAAGCGATAGGCGCTCAGCAGCGTGCCCTCGACGATCGCCGCCGCGATCTCGCTTCCGACCTTGTGCGGGACCTCCCAGCACAGCCGCCCGGCGCCCATCTCGCGGGCGCGTCCGAGCGCCGAGGCGGCGGCGACCCGCACCTTCTCGGCGTCGAGTTCGTCGCGCTTGCCGAGGCCGACGAGCACCCATCGCTTGCCGTCCGCGTGCGTGACGGCGAGGTGGCGGTGCTTCGCCTTGGCCTCGCCCGCGGCGACGAGCCCGTTGAGGACGCCGTCGATGTCGTGGTGGATCTTCTCGCCGTCCAGCACACCGATCACGACCGTGTCGGCATCGGTGTGCTGTGGCAGTTCGGTGGAGGTTTCGACGATCACGACGGGGAATCTATCCAGGCGCGCCGGCAGGAAATGCGGCGGGTGGACGATGCCCGCGGTTGGCTCTAATCCAGCCTCGATGCCGCGGCGCACACGATCCGGTCGCCGCCTGACGCTGCGGCCCTGACTAGACTGCCCGCACTCCTGAACTCCGACGATCAATAGAGAGAGCTGCCATGCCCAAGACCGTCATCCTCGGCTCCGCCCGCACCCCGATCGGGAAGATGGGCGGCGGCCTGTCGACGATCGATGCCACCGAGCTCGGCGGCATCGCGATCAAGGCCGCGCTGGAGCGTGCGGACGTCAGCGGCGAGGAGGTCGGGCACGTGATCATGGGGCAGGTCCTGCAGGCCGGCCAGGGCCAGATCCCCTCGCGCCAGGCGCAGATCAAGGCCGGCATCCCCAAGGAGGTGTCCTCGGAGACGATCAACAAGGTCTGCGCCTCGAGCGTGCGCGCGGTCGGCATCCTCGACGCGCAGATCCGCGCCGGTGACGTGGAGGTCGGCGTCGGCGGCGGGATGGAGTCCATGTCGGGCGCGCCGTACATGCTGCCAAACGCCCGCTTCGGCTTTCGCATGGGCGACGCCAGGGCGCTGGACGCGATGGTCCACGACGGGCTGACGAACCCGTTCTCCGGGCGCCAGATGTTCGACGAGGCGACCGAGGTCGGCGACGAGCTGGAGATCAGCCGCCCCGATCTCGACCGCTGGGCGCTGCGCAGCCACGAGCGCGCGATCGAGGCGACCGACAACGGGCGCCTGCTGGAGGAGATCGTGCCGGTCACCGTCAAGGGACGCAAGGGCGACACCGTGGTGGAGGTAGACGAGGCGCCGCGCCGCGGCAGCACGTTGGAGACGCTCGCCAAGCTGCCGGGCCTCGTCAGCAAGGAGGGCTCGCACACCGCCGGCAACTCGCCCGGCGTCAACGACGGCGCCGGTGCGATCGTCGTCGCCTCCAACGAGTGGGCGAAGGCCAACGGCAAGGAGATCCTCGCGACGATCCTCGCGCAGGCGCAGACCGCCGAGGACTTCGCCTACCTCGCGCGCACGCCCGCCGCGGCCGCGAAGATGGCGCTCCAGAAGGCCGGGCTGAGCGCAGACGACATCGACCTCTGGGAGATCAACGAGGCCTTCGCCTCGGTGTCGCTGAACTCGATGCGGATGCTCGGCATCGACGAGGAGAAGGTCAACGTCAACGGCGGCGCGATCGCGCTCGGCCATCCGATCGGCGCCTCCGGCGCGCGCATCATCGGCACGCTCGTGCACGAGCTGCGCCTGCGCGGCGGCGGCGTGGGCTGCGCGGCGATCTGCTCCGGCGGCGGGCAGGGCGACGCGATCATCCTGAAGGTGGAGGTCTGAGCGCGCTGAGCACGGCGCGCGGCGGCGACGCCCAGACAGCGCTGCGCAGCGCGGCGTTCTTCGACCTCGATCGCACGCTGATGGCGGGCTCGTCGAGCTGGTACTTCGTCCGCGCCGCCTACGAGCAGGGGATGATCGATCGCCGGCGCCTCGCCGGCGATCTCGTCGATGCGCTGAAGTTCCGCCTGTGGGGCTCGACGGACGCGGGAACCGCGAAGGTGCGGGCGCGGATGGGCACCTACCTCACCGGCGTCGAGGAGCGCGATCTGCGGCGTATGGCGCCGCGCGTGCTGGCGGGTGTCCTGCCGCGGCTGTACCCGCAGATGCTCGCCGTCGCCTACGAGCACCAGGACGCCGGCCGGCCGATCTACATCTGCACCGCGGGCTCGCAGGAGATGGCACGGCTGCTGTCGCTCGTGCTGAGCTTCGACGGCGGCATCGGCTCGCGCTCGGAGGTCCTCGACGGCGTCTACACCGGGCGCGAGGGCGGCCTGTTCACCTACCGCGAGGGCAAGGCGCAGGCGATCCGCGAGCTGGCCTCGGCCAGAGGCTTCGAGCTCGCGGAGTGCTACGCCTACTCGGACTCCGAGTCAGACCTCCCGATGCTGCGCGCCGTCGGCCATCCCGTGGCCGTCAATCCCGACAGCACGCTCTCCCGCATCGCGCGCGAGGAGGGCTGGGAGATCCTGCGCCTGGACCGTCTGCACCGCCGGCTGAAGGTCGCCGCGGCGGCGATCGCGGCGGCGGCGGCCGGGGGAGCCGGGCAT
>DASYVZ010000172.1:0-6470 GCA_035936515.1 Solirubrobacteraceae bacterium
ACGTAGTAGGCGAACAGCTGCAGCGGGATGACGGCGAGCAGGGCCTGCAGCATCCAGTCGGTGCGCGGGATGTAGATCACCTCGTCGGCGACCGGCTCGAGGCGCTCGTCGCCCTCGGTGGCGATCGCGATGACGTGCGCGCCGCGGGCGCGGACCTCCTGGATGTTGGAGATCATCTTGTCGAGGATCGGCATGTCGGTGGCGACGCAGACGACCGGCGTGGACTCGTCGAGCAGCGCGATCGGGCCGTGCTTCATCTCGCCGCCGGCGTACGCGTCGGTGGCGATGTAGGAGATCTCCTTGAGCTTCAGCGCGCCCTCGAGGGCGACCGCGCGCCCCACGTGACGGCCGAGGTACAGATAGAACTCCGACTCCGCGTGGCGTTCGGCGGCGGCCTTGACCGGCCCGTCGAGACGGTCGATCAGCTGGGCGATGCGGTTGGGCAGGTGCTTGATCTCGCCGACGAGCTGCGCGATCCGCTCCGGCGCCATGGTGCCGCGCAGTTCGGCCAGCCGCAGCGCGAGGAGGTACATCGCCGCGACCTGGCAGACGAACGTCTTCGTGGCCGCGACCGAGACCTCCAGCCCGGCGCGCGTGTAGAGCACCCCATCGGCGTCGCGCGTGGCCTGCGAGCCGACGACGTTCGTGCAGGCCAGCACCTTGGCACCGCGCTGCTGCGCCAGGCGCATCGCCGCCAGCGTGTCGGCGGTCTCGCCGGACTGCGTGATCCCGATGACGAGCTCGCGCTCGGAGACGATCGGATTGCGATAGCGCCACTCCGACGCGATGTCCATGTCGACCGGGATCCGCGCCCACTCCTCGATGGCGTAGCGGCCGATCAGCCCGGCGTGAAACGACGTGCCGGCGGCGAGGATCAGGATCCGGTCGATGTTCTGTAGCAGCGACTCGTCGAGCGCGGCCTCGGCGAGGTCGACTCCGTCACCGCGCGCGGTGCGGTCGGCCACCGTCTCGGCGACCGCGTCCGCCTGCTCGTGGATCTCCTTGAGCATGAACGTCTCGTAGCCGGCCTTCTCGGCGGTCGCCTCATCCCAGTCGACGTGCGTGATCTGGCGCTCCAGCGGCATCCCGTCGGGCGTCATGAACTGCACGCTGTCGCGACGCAGCACGACGATCTCGCCGTTCTCGATGAACTGCACGTCGCGCGTGTGGGCGAGGAAGGCCGGCACGGCGGAGCCCAGGAACTGCTCGCCGTCGCCGCGGCCGACGATCAGCGGGCACTCCTTGCGCGCCCCCACGAGGGTGCCTGGCTCGTCGGCGCTCATCGCCACGAAGGCGTAGTGGCCCTCGAGCTCGGCATAGGCGGCGCAGACGGCCTCGACGAGGTTGCCGCGGGCCATGTGATGGGAGATGAGGTGGGCGATGACCTCGGCATCGGTCTCGGAGGTGTAGGCGGCGCCCATGTCGCACATGCGCTGCTTGAGCGCCAGGTAGTTCTCGACGATGCCGTTGACGACGACGTGGACGCGGTCGGTCGTGTCGAAGTGCGGGTGCGCGTTGGACTCGGTCACGCGGCCGTGCGTGGCCCAGCGCGTGTGGCCGATGCCGCTCGTGGAGCTCTCCTCGGCGACGGCGACCGCGACAGGCGGGTCGCTCTCGTGCGGGTCGGCGCCGCCGCTGCCGTGGGCGACGGCCTTGCGCAGCTTGCTGAGGTTGCCGACCGCGCGCACCGACGCGATCTCGCCATCGGTGAGGACCGACACCCCCGCGGAGTCATAGCCACGGTATTCGAGCTTCTCCAGGCCGGCCAGAAGGATCTCCTGAGCCGGGCGCCGGCCGACGTATCCGACGATTCCACACATGCGAGGAGATTAGGCGAGCGGACCCCGGTTGCCTGCCACGGCGAGGCGGTGTCGCCGTGCGCCCGCCGCGAAATCCCGGCCGTGCGTCGCTGCGGGCGCTTCGATCGACGCGTCAGCCTCCGGATTCCACGAGCGCGACGAGCCGGCCGCAGACCGCCTCGGTCTCCTCCTCGGTCGGCGCCTCGACCATCACCCGAACGAGCTGCTCGGTCCCCGACGGGCGCACGAGGACGCGCCCGCGCCCCTCCAGCGCCGCCGCCTCGCGCTCCACCGCCGCGCGGAGAACCTCGTCGGCCATCGCCGCGTCGCGGTCGCGGACGCGGACGTTGACGAGCTTCTGGGGCAGCTTGTCCATCGCGTCGCGCTCGGCGAGATCGCGGCCGGCGAGCGCCTCGAGCGTCAGCAGCGCCGAGGCGATCCCGTCGCCGGACGGCACGAAGCCCATGTCGATGATGTGCCCGGACTGCTCGCCGCCGAGGCCCCAGCCGCGGGCGCGCAGCTCCTCGAGGACGTAGCGGTCGCCGACGGCGGTCGTCGCGACCTCCACGCCGGCCGCGCGCATCGCCGTGTGAAAGCCGAAGTTCGTCATGACGGTCACCACGACGCCGCCGCCCAGCAGCCGGCGGCGCTCGCGCAGATGCAGGGTCGCCAGTGCGATGAGCTCGTCGCCGTCGACGATCGCGCCATTGCGGTCAACCGCCAGCATGCGGTCGCCGTCGCCGTCGAACGCGAATCCGACGTCGTGTCCGCCGGCGCGCATCTGCTCGACGATCGGGCCCGTGTGCGTCGAGCCGCACCCGTCGTTGATGTTCCGGCCGTCGGGCTCGGCGGCGAGCACCGTCACCGTGGCCCCCAGCCGGCGGAAGATCTCCGGCGCGCAGCGGTACGTCGATCCGTTCGCGCAGTCCAGCAGCACGTCGATGCCCGTCAGCGAGAGGTCGCCGAAGCGCTCCTGCAGCGCGCGCAGATAGTCCTCGTCGGTGCCGTGCAGCGCGCTGATCGAGCCGATCCGCGACGGCAGGTCCGGCTTCTGCGCGCCGAGGCGCTGCTCGATCGCCAGCTCGGTCGCGTCGGAGAGCTTGAAGCGATCGCGCCCGAAGAACTTGATGCCGTTGTCGGCGAACGGGTTGTGTGACGCGGAGATCACCGCGGCGAGGTCGAAGCCGTAGCGCCCGAGCAGCAGCGGCGCCGCCGGCGTCGGCAGCACACCACCGAGCAGCACGTCGCCGCCGGCCGACGCGATCCCCGCGGCAAGCGCCGACTCGAGCATCGCGCCGGACTCGCGGGTGTCGCGGATGACGAGCACCCGCGGGTGCTCCCCGCCGATCTCATGAGCCGCGGCGGCGCCGAGCGCGAGCGCGAGCTCGGCCGTCAGCACCTGACCGGCCACGCCCCGGACACCATCGGTGCCAAAGAGCTTGCGCATCGTGGAGTCGCCGCGTGTCAGCAGGAGAGCGGATCTAGCGCTTGCTGAACTGCGGCCGCTTGCGCGCCTTCTTCAGCCCGGCCTTCTTGCGCTCCTTGACGCGCGGATCGCGCGTGAGGAAGCCGCGGCGCTTGAGCTCGCCGCGAAGGTTCGGGTCCGCCTCGAGCAGCGCGCGCGAGATGCCGTGGCGCAGCGCGCCGGCCTGGGCGCTGACGCCGCCGCCATGCACGCGGACCACGACGTCCATGCGGTCGTCGTAGCCGACGGCCTCCAGCGGCTGGCGGATGTTGCGACCCAGGGCGGGGCGCGGGAAGTAGTCGTCGAGCGTCTTGCCGTTGACGGTGTACGCGCCGCTGCCGGGGCGCAGGATGACGCGCGCGACAGCGGTCTTGCGCTTGCCCGTCGCGCGGTAGCGAGCACCTGCGGCGAGGTCGATCACGGCGGCGACGGGCTGCTCGTCGGCGCGGTCCTCGTCGGCGGCGGCCGCGGCGGCCTCGAGGGCCTCCTCGTCCTCGCGAGCCAGCGGGTCGGAGCCCTCGAGCACGATGTCGACCTCGAGGTCGGCGCCGGGAATGGCCGGCTTGACGCGCGGAGCGGCGGGCGCGTCGTCCTCGTCGTCGACGTCCTCCTCCAGCGCGGGCGCGGGCGTAGCCGGATCGGCAGCGGGGTCGTCAGCCGGGACGGAAGGGGAGGCGTCGGCCTCCGGCGTGGGCGCCGCGGCCTCTTCGGAGTCGGGCGGCTCGGCGCTCTCGTCGATCACGAGGACAGCTCCATCGGTTGGGGTTTCTGTGCCTGGTGAGGATGCTCGGCGCCGGCGTAGATCTTGAGCTTCGTGAGCTGCTTGCGGGCGAGGCGGTTGCGGGGCAGCATGCCCTTGACCGCGAGGCGCAGGACCTCTTCGGGACGCCGCTCGAGCATGTCGTTGAGCGTGCGCGTCTTCAGCCCGCCGGGGTAGCCGGAGTGGCGGTAGTACAGCTTGTCGGCGCGCTTGTTGCCGGTCACGGCGATCTTCTCGGCGTTTACGACGACGACGAAGTCGCCGGTGTCGACGTGCGGGGTGTACGTCGGCTTGCGCTTGCCGCGCAGCGTGTCGGCGATCTGGGTCGCCAGGCGCCCGAGCGTTTGCCCGGTTGCGTCGACGACGAGCCAGTTGCGCTCGCGATCGTTGGCGTTGGCGACATAGGTCTTCATGACGTGAAAATGCCACGCGAACGCTCCGCGCGGCGAGTCAGCAGTGTAGCGCGACGGCTGCCGCCAGCCCGGCTGCTACGCCGCCGACGGCACCCCCGACGAGCTCGAGTCGCGTCCGTTGGCGACATCGTCGCCACCGATCGCGGCCGTGGCCTTCGCCGTCACCAGGTGGTAGAGGATCAGGACCTGGGTGATCGCCAGCGACTCCGAGCGATGCTCCTCGTCGGTGCCGATCGCGAACAGCCCGAGCTGCTCGGTGCGCAGATGGCTGGCGAAGTGCATCTGCTCCCAGATCGCCTCCTCGATGGCGGCGCCGCGTTCTTTGTCGATCTCGCCCGGGATCCGGATGCGCCGCTCGGCCGCGTGCTGCTCGACCTCGATCGCGTCGGCCCCGCCCTCCAGCGAGGAGAGGTCGGGGTGCGGCAGGCCTTCGCGCAGCGTGAGCACCGCGTCGAGATGATCGGGGTCGTCCTGCACGCCGGGCTGGAAGGCGACGACGATGTCCGCGCGGGAGCGCTGCGGGCGGATGAACGCCTCCGAGTCGGGCTCGCGCGTGTCGAGCTCCTTGAGCACCTGCTCCTCGGTGTAGCCGCGCTTGCTGGTGTCGCGCTTGACCTTCCACTCGCGGCGCAGCTCCTCGGGCGGTGCGAGGTACACGCGCACGTCGAAGTTCTCGCTCAGCTCCGGCGTGTGGTAGCCGAGCAGCCCCTCGATGAGCACGAAGCCCTGGGGCTGCACGTATTCCGGTCGGCCGAACGTCCCGTCCCCGTGGTTGTAGACCGGCTTGAGGATCGGCTCGCCGTTGCGCAGGTGGCCGAGGTGCTGACCGATGATGTCCATGTAGTTGCAGTCGGGATTGAGCGGCGTGATCTCATGCTCCGCGCGCTCGGTGCGGTCATAGCAGTGGTAGTCGTCCATCCCGATGTGGGTGACGTTCTCACTGCCCAGGATCCCGACAAGCCCCTTCGTGAGCGTTGTCTTCCCGCTTGCTGAATCACCGACGACGCCGAGGATGATCGGGCGTGCCATGTGCAGTCTCCCCTGTCGTGTCGGTCGAAGCGCGAAACCTTAGCGGCAAATCGCTCTTCGACGTGGTCTCCATAACAAAAGTTACGCGCCGACGCGCAATCGCGCCACCAGCTCGATGCCGAGCCGCAGCAGCACGGCGAGCCCGAGCAGCGTGACGAGCAGGGCGGGCAGCACGGCGCCCGCGCCGACCTGGCGGACGAGGTTCGCCTGCCACAGCGCCAGGTAGTTGCGGTAGTCGCCGTCGCGCGCCGAGCGGTCGGTGGCGGCGTCGATCGAGTTCTTCGTCAGCCGCGGCAGCTCGCGGTACTGGCGCACGATCTGCGGCCCGACCGTCCCCGGCTCGCGATCGATGAGCTGCATCCCCGGCGGGGCGAGCACGGCCGAGAAGGACACCACGAAGCCGAGCGCGAACAGCCCGCCGGCGAGCTGCATCCGGCGGCGGCGCGCGCCGATCCAGGGCCCGAGCGCGACGAGCACGAGCGCGACGCCGGGGATGACGAGCCGCGGGCCCCAGCTCCACCCGCCCTGCCACGAGTGCCACGTCGCCGCCAGCACGAACGTCACCGCGAACATCGCCAGCAGCAACGCGGCGGTGAGACGCGCGCGGCGCCACAGCGTCACGAATGCTAACGGCGCGAGGACGAGCGCGGGCGCGAACAGCACCAGCGACTTCTCGGCGTCGAACAGCAGCCCGGCGCTCCCCTCCGGCAACGGCGTCGTGAAGCCGGGGTCGACCGGCGGCCGGTAGCCGAACTCGAACGCGTCGCCGAAGCGAAAGACGTTGTACGCGACGGTCACGATCGCGGCCACCGCGAGCGGTGGGATCGTCCGCGCGAGCGCACGGAGGTCGGCGCCGCGCAGCGCGAGGAAGCCGAGCAGCAGCGGCGCGAAGGCGGCCGACTGCGGCCGCGCGAGCACGGCGGCGGCGAGCGCCAGGGCGGCCTGCTGCTCGCGGCCGACAAGCGCACGCTCGACCATGACGACGAGCCCGAGCGCGACGAGCG
>DASYVZ010000173.1:0-1718 GCA_035936515.1 Solirubrobacteraceae bacterium
GTTCCAGATCTATCAAGAGGTGCTCGAGGACCTCGCGGCGGAAGGCGCGACCGTCTACGGCGTGTCGATCGACCAGAGCGACAGCCAGGTCGCCTTCCGCAAGTCGCTGGGCGTCACGATCCCGATGCTCTCCGACGCCGTTCCACAGGCCGCCGCGACGCGCGCCTTCGGCGTCCTCTTCGAGCCGACCGGGGTGGCCAACCGCGCGCTGGTCATCGTCGGGCCCGACCAGAAGGTGCTGTGGTCCTGGGAGGGCGAGCACCCGGGGATCCTGCCGGGCGCCAACCTCATCTTCGACGGGCTGGCCGGCGCAAGGACGTAGGTTCGCCGCCGCTGCCCCCGACGGCACTGAGCAGCGCGGGTATGCGCTGGGCGCGGAAGTCGAAGATCCGCTCGAGGTCGCGGCGCACGACGAGGTGGTTGGCGATGAGCCCGAGCGCGCCGAAGCCGATCCGGTAGCGCACGACGTCGCGCATGAGGGTGTCGCCGTCGGCGATCGAGGCGAAGCTGTGCGTGTGGTGCCACAGCGCGTACGGACCTTCGCGCTGCTCGTCGACGAAGTGATGCGGCGGCTCCCATTCGGTGATCTCCGTCAGCCAGCTGACGGGCACGCCGCGCACCCGCAGCCGGTAGCGGATCAGCGTTCCCCTGGCCATCGCGATCGGCTCCCGCGTGATGACACGGAAGCGCAGCAGCGGCGGTGTCAGCGCCTCGAGGTTGCGCGCGTCGGCGAAGAACGCGAACACCTCCTCGGGCGCGGCGGGAAGGCGCTGCGCGCGCTGCAGGACCTGATCGCCTCTCATCGGTGGGGGTACGGGCGGTCGAGCATCGGCGGATCGGTGTACCCGACGATGGCGGCGCGATCGTGGCGAGTCGACCCCCACACGGGGGTCAAAGCGCCATTCGCCTGCCGACGGCGCCCGCAGCGCGCCGTACCCTCCCCTCATGACCCCCGGCGACGACCTGCGCACCGCGACGCCACCCCCGCTGCGCGATGACGACCACGTCCGCGGCGATGCGCACAAGCCGCTGATCGTCTTCTACGCCGACTTCACCTGCCCGCGCTGCGCGCTGGCCCACGAGCGGCTCGTCGACGCCGGCGCCCGCGTCGCCTTTCGCCACTTCGCGCTGCGCGCCAAGCACCCGCGCGCGATCGCCGTCGCGCTGGCCGCCGAGGCCGCCGGCGCGCAGGACGCCTTCTGGCCCTTCGCCGATGCGCTGTACGCCGACCAAGGCCGCCTTGACGACCCGCATCTGTGGCAGCGCGCGCGCGACCTCGGGCTCGATCTCGCCCGCTTCGACGAGCACCGGCGCGCCGACGCAGCCGCGACTCGGGTGCGCGAGGATACGCGTGCCGCGCTCGCCGCCGGCGCCACCACCACGCCCACGATGTTCGCCGGCGACAGCGCGTATCCGGGGGTTCCCGACGGCGACTGGCTGGCGCGACTGGGCTACGACCGCGCGCCGCCGCTCGAATAGCCGTCGCCCGCCGGATCCGCAAGCCCTGCTCGCTACGATGGAGCCGTTCGTATACGAAACCGTGATAAGACGCCGGTGCGCCGAACAACGACGGGCGCACCCGAACAAAAGGACAATTTCATATGAGTACTGCCGAGACCCGTGTCTCCGTCGAGATCGCAGGATCCGAGATCTCCTTCGAGACCGGCAAGATGGCCAAGCAGGCCTCCGGCGCCGTCGTCGTCCGTCAGGGCGACACA
>DASYVZ010000174.1:0-6840 GCA_035936515.1 Solirubrobacteraceae bacterium
GTCGTCATCGACGTCATGACCTTCAGCCGCGACCAGGGCGACGACCTGCCGCCCGGGGTCAACCACCTCGTGCGCGTGTTCGTCGCCAAGAAGCGCAAGATCTCCGAGGGCGACAAGCTCGCCGGACGCCACGGCAACAAGGGCGTCATCTCGAAGATCGTCGACGAGGCCGACATGCCGTTCATGGAGGACGGGACGCCGGTCGACGTCATCCTCAACCCGCTCGGCGTGCCGAGCCGCATGAACGTCGGCCAGCTGCTGGAGACCCACCTCGGGTGGGCCGCCGCGGAAGGCTGGTACGACGACGGCACCGAGGCGTACAAGCTCGCCCAGCAGCAGACGACGCCCGAGGGCCGGCCAGGCAAGGTCTACACGGCGACGCCGGTCTTCGACGGCGCGTCGGTCGAGGACGTCGACAACGCGCTCGTGCGCTGGCAGGACGAGCACACCGGCCGCATCCGGATGGACATCGACAAGTCGCGGCGCCCGGGCATCCGCGCGTCGGGCAAGTTCACGCTCTACAACGGGCGCACCGGCGAGCCGTTCGAGCAGCAGGTGACGGTCGGCTACATGTACATCCTCAAGCTCCTGCACCTCGTCGACGACAAGATCCACGCTCGCTCGACGGGTCCGTACTCGCTCGTCACGCAGCAGCCCCTGGGCGGCAAGGCCCAGTTCGGCGGCCAGCGCTTCGGCGAGATGGAGGTCTGGGCGCTGGAGGCCTACGGCGCCGCCTACACGCTGCAGGAGATGCTGACGATCAAGTCCGACGACACGGTCGGCCGCGTGAAGGCCTACGAGGCGATCGTCAAGGGCGAGAACATCGCCGAGCCGTCGATCCCGGAGTCCTTCAAGGTGCTGCTCAAGGAGATGCAGTCGCTGGCGCTCGACGTCAACGTCGTCTCCGAGGAGGGCGCCCGCGCCGAGATGCGCGACGAGGACGACGACCTGCTGCGCGCCGCCGAGGAGCTCGGGATCGACCTCTCGGGCGTCCGCGCCGCCGGCAACGGCGGCGGGGTGGCGCCTGAGGAGGACCCGGTGGCCGAGGCCGACGCCCCGTTCGACCCCACCGCCGGCGCCGCCGACGAGGACGTCGAGGCGATCGTCGATGTCGACGCGCTCGTGGTGCCCGACGAGGACGCCGAAATCGATATCGACGCCGAAGCACCTGCGGAGACGTGATCGCCTCGCAGCACCGCGCTCACCGACCCTTCAGGCCAGAGGTCGACGGACCTCAGGCCCCATCACTGACGTAAGGAATCACCTTGATCGACATAAGTGGGCTTCGCCCCCTTACGGCCTTCGGCCCAACCCCCAGTCACAGGATTTAACATGATCGATATCAACAATTTTGACGCGATCGAGATCGGCCTCGCCTCCTCGAAGCAGATCCGTGGCTGGAGCTCCGGTGAGGTCACGAAGCCCGAAACGATCAACTACCGCACGCTGAAGCCCGAGAAGGACGGCCTCTTCTGCGAGCGCATCTTCGGTCCGACGAAGGACTGGGAGTGCTACTGCGGCAAGTACAAGCGCGTCCGCTACAAGGGCATCGTCTGCGAGCGCTGCGGGGTCGAGGTCACGCGTTCGAAGGTGCGCCGCGAGCGGATGGGTCACATCGACCTCGCCGCTCCGGTCAGCCACATCTGGTTTTTCAAGGGCGTCCCCAGCCGCATCGGCTACCTGCTCGACATGGCGCCCAAGGAGCTCGAGAAGGTCCTGTACTTCGCGGCCTCGATCGTGACGTGGGTCGACGACGAGGCGCGCGAGCGCGACACCGCCGACCTCGAGGTCAAGGTCAACGAGGTGCTCGACGCCTACGCCGCCGAGCGCGAGGAGCGCGTCCTCGAGCTCAAGGAGCAGCAGGCGCGGCGTGAGAGCTACCTGGAGAACGGCGGCCAGAAGCAGTTCGACGACGAGGACCACCTCTGGGCCGAGGCGCTGGACATCGACGTCAAGAAGCTCGACGACGACGAGCGCGCGAAGATGCTCAAGGACCTGCGCAAGACCTTCGAGTCCGACATCGCCGACACCGAGGCCTACATCGAGGACGCGGCGGAGCGCATGCGCCAGGTGTGGCAGCTCTTCAAGGACATGGAGCCCAAGAAGATCGAGCACGACGAGACGATCTTCCGCGAGCTCAAGGAGCGCTTCGGCTCGCCGTACGGCTTCGGCGAGTACTTCCGCGGCGGCATGGGCGCCGAGGCGATCCGCGACCTGCTCCAGCAGGTCGACCTCGAGGACGAGTCCGAGGAGCTCGGCGAGATGGTGCGCTCCGCCAAGGGCCAGAAGCAGGCCCGGGCGGTCAAGCGCCTGAAGGTCGTCAGCGCCTTCATCCAGTCCGGCAACCGGCCGGAGCAGATGATCCTCGAGGCCGTGCCGGTCATCCCGCCGGAGCTGCGCCCGATGGTCCAGCTCGACGGCGGGCGCTTCGCGACGTCCGACCTCAACGACCTGTACCGCCGCGTCATCAACCGCAACAACCGGCTCAAGCGCCTGCTCGACCTCGGCGCTCCGGAGATCATCGTCAACAACGAGAAGCGGATGCTCCAGGAGGCCGTCGACGCGCTGTTCGACAACGGCCGCCGCGGGCGCCCCGTCACCGGTCCCGGCAACCGCCCGCTGAAGTCGCTGAGCGACATGCTCAAGGGCAAGCAGGGGCGCTTCCGCCAGAACCTGCTCGGCAAGCGCGTCGACTACTCCGGTCGCTCGGTCATCGTGGCCGGCCCGTACCTGAAGCTGCACCAGTGCGGGCTGCCCAAGCTCATGGCCCTGGAGCTCTTCAAGCCGTTCATCATGGCCCAGCTCGTCGAGCGCAAGGCGGCGCAGAACATCAAGGCCGCGAAGAAGATGGTCGACTCGATGATCCCCGAGGTGTGGGACGTCCTCGAGCAGGTCATCCACGAGCACCCGGTCCTGCTCAACCGCGCGCCGACGCTGCATCGCCTGGGTATCCAGGCCTTCGAGCCGGTGCTCGTCGAGGGCAAGGCGATCCAGGTCCACCCGCTCGTCTGCCACGCGTTCAACGCCGACTTCGACGGCGACCAGATGGCGGTCCACCTGCCGCTGTCCGCCGAGGCGCAGGCCGAGGCCCGCATCCTCATGCTGTCGTCGAACAACATCCTGTCGCCGGCGCACGGCCAGCCGCTGGCCACCCCGACCCAGGACATGATCCTCGGCGCCTACTACCTGACCTACGGTCCGGAGGCCGACGAGCTGGCGCAGGTCGACCGCGCGACGTACGAGCCGCGGCCGCACGTGTTTCGCACGGCGCAGGAGGCCGAGCTCTCCTACGAGCTGGGCGGCGTGAAGCTGCACGACCTGGCCGAGTTCCGTCCGCTCGGGCGCGAGGGCGGCCACGTCCTCACGACCGTCGGCCGGATCATCTACAACGACCGCATCGAGCGGGCGCTGCTGGAGGCGATGGGCGCCGAGTTCAATCCGACGCAGTACGAGTTCGTCAACAAGTCGATGAAGAAGCGCGACACGACGGAGCTCGTCGACCAGCTCGTGCAGACCTACGGCGCGACGACGATCTCGCAGGTGCTCGACGCCTTCAAGGACCTCGGCTTCGAGTTCTCCACGAAGGCCGGCATCACGATCTCCAAGAACGACGTCGTGATCCCGCCCAGCAAGGGCGAGATCGTCAAGTCCTACGAGGACAAGGTCGCCGAGCTCACGAGCCAGTACGACATGGGCCTCATCACCCAGGAGGAGCGCCACGAGGCGGTCGTCGAGCAGTGGAACGCCTGCACGGAGGAGGTGGCGGACGCGATGGTCGACAACCTCGACGTCCTCAACCCGATCTTCATGATGGCCAACTCCGGCGCCCGTGGCTCCTTCAAGCAGATCCGCCAGCTGGCGGGCATGCGCGGCCTGATGGCCAACCCGAAGGGCGACATCATCGAGCGTCCCGTGAAGGCGAACTTCATGGAGGGCCTCGATGTGCTCGAGTACTTCACCTCGACGCACGGCGCGCGCAAGGGCCTGGCCGACACGGCGCTGCGCACCGCGGACTCCGGCTATCTGACGCGACGTCTGGTCGACGTGGCGCAGGACGTCATCATCCGCGAGCCCGACTGCGGCACGGAGGAGTTCATCGAGCTGCACCTGCTCAAGGACGACGGGTCGCTCAACGACAACCTGCTCGGGCGCTTCGCGGCGGCCGAGATCGCGACGAAGCGCGGTCGCGTGATCGTCGCCAAGGGTGCCGAGATCGACCGTCCCGAGATCGCCGACATGCTCGAGAGCTCCGATCAGCTGAACGCCGACAGCCACGGCATCGTGAAGATCCCCGTGCGCTCGGTCCTCAAGTGCGAGGCGCAGAGCGGCGTGTGCCAGGCCTGCTACGGCCGTTCGATGGCCTCGGGCAAGACCGCGCAGATCGGTGACGCGGTCGGCATCATCGCCGCGCAGTCGATCGGCGAGCCCGGCACGCAGCTGACGATGCGCACGTTCCACACCGGCGGCGTCGCCGGCGCGGACATCACGCACGGCCTGCCGCGTGTCGTGGAGCTCTTCGAGGCTCGCAAGCCCAAGGGCCTGGCGAAGATCGCCGAGCAGGACGGCAACGTGGCGATCGAGGACTCCGACAAGGCGCTGACGGTCGTCATCACCGACGACGCCGGCGAGGAGCACCGGCACACGTTCCCCCGCCGCACGCGGCTGTTCGTCGAGAACGGCCAGCGCGTCGAGGCCGGCACACAGCTCAACGAGGGGTCGCTGTACCCGCACGAGCTGCTGGCGATCCGCGGGCGCACGGAGACCGAGCAGTACCTCGTCAAGGAGGTGCAGGAGGTCTACGTGTCACAGGGCGTCGACATCAACGACAAGCACATCGAGCTCATCGCCCGCCAGATGCTCAAGAAGGTGCGCGTCGACCAGAAGGGCGACACCGACTACCTCCCGGGGCAGTTCGTCGACCGCTTCGAGTTCGCGAAGATCAACGACGAGATCATCCGCCGGAAGGGCGAGGCCGCGCAGTTCGAGGACATCATCCTCGGCATCACGAAGGCCTCGCTGAACACCGACTCGTTCCTCTCGGCGGCCTCCTTCCAGGAGACCACGAAGGTCCTGACCGACGCGGCGCTCGAGGGCAAGATCGATCGCCTCAACGGTCTCAAGGAGAACGTGATCATCGGCAAGCTGATCCCGGCGGCGACCGGCCTGAAGCGCTACCGCCGCATCGAGATCGAGCCGTCCGAGCCGCTGCCGCGCGCGATGGACGACGTCGGCCTGCTCGACCAGGACGAGATCGCCGCCGAGCTGGGGCTCGGCGACGGCGACGGCATGGGCGGCTTCGGCTCCGCCTTCAACGAGGACATCGCCTCGCTGGAGGACATCGGCACGGGCGGTGGCGACACCGGCTTCGCCGAGGAGCTCGCCGACCTCGACGTGCCCGACAACCCGTAGGGCACTCGATTCGCGATTGCGCACCGCCGGCCCAACAGCGGCCGGCGGTGCGCTCGACGTCACGCGCCGGTGGCGAGCGTGCGAAGGTCGACGCTGCCCTCGCGGTCGATCACGTAGTGCACGCGGCCGTCGGGCGTGATCGCCACGCCTTCGACGCGGCGCACGTCGTCGAACTCGTGCACCGGCTCGACGGCGACGTCGCCGCCCGCGGCGAGCGCGGGCAGCTCGAAGCGGACGTGCGTGCTGCGCGCCACCGCGCCCTCCGCGTGGTCCTCCAGCACCGCCGCGCCCTTTCCCGCCGAGTCCAGGTTGCCGACGATCGCATGGAAGGCGTCAGGTGCGTCGCCGCCGAGCGCCCGCACGCCGACCGGCGCCGCGCCGCTGCCCGTCTGCAGGACCCACACGTTCGAGCAGCGCGGGATCGACCCGGAGCCGTCGAAGAGCGCGTCGGGATCCTCGAGCTCGACGAGGATCGGCTGCCCGGCCGCCGTCACCGGGTAGCGCAACCCGAGCAGCATCCGCCCGTTCGCCCGGAACTCGGCCCCTTCGACGTTGATCGGCTGGTCTGAGGCGACGACCCGGCCCGACCAGCTCTTGCCCTTCCTCGCGCCGCGGAACATCGTCTCGTCGATGTACGCGGCGCGCGTGGTCGGGCCGAGCGGCAGCAGCTCTACCTGCGCCTCGGTCAGCGCGTCGTTGACCGCGCGGTGCAGCGCGAACTTCAGCGCGACGAGATCCATCTTCGCCGACTTGCCGTGCAACGCCCGGTGGAGCTCCTCCTCGCTGACGCGACCGATGAACGAGCGCTTCGCCTCCAGCGGGCCCTCCTTCTTGCCGAACTGTGACCCGAGGACGTAGACGGCGCCGTTCCAGCGCGCACACGCCTCGGCGTCCTCGGTCTTGATCTTCGCCGAGGGCTTTGCCTTCGTCCGAGTCGCGGTCCAACCGGTGTCCTCGTCGGCGCCCCGCGCGTGGGAGATGACCGCGATCGCCCGCGCCACGTGCGCCTCGTCGAGGACTGTGACGAACGCACGGTCCCATCCGTGCCGCTCGAGGATCTGCGGTCCGAAGACCGGGCAGAGGTCGGACGCCTCGTTCGGCGCGAGATGCAGGTCCACGTCTTGCATGCGGTCGTCGTACCGCGTGGCGGCGTGGTCAAACCGTCTGCCGCCGTGGCTCATCAGCCTGACGCACTCGCGATCGCTCATCGAGCTTCGCGCCCACGTGCGGGTCGCCCTGTCGCGTAGCGCGCAGGCGCCGTCGTCAAGCTCCTCGTGCGCCGCGCCGATCCCCCCGTGTGGGTCGCCGCCGATCACTTGCCGTCCTGACGCTGCTGATCGTCGCCGTGGCGCTCGCTTTCGGGGGCGCCGGCGATGCGCGCCAGCCGCCACCGGCGCGCGCCGCGTCGGACGGCCATCCGGTCCAGACGCC
>DASYVZ010000175.1:0-3745 GCA_035936515.1 Solirubrobacteraceae bacterium
CCGCGCCGCGCGATCCCGCACAAGACGGACCCGTACGAGTGCGGGCTGCCCTCCGAGGTCCAGCACGGATTCCGCTTCGGAATCAGCTTCTATCTCGTCGCGATGCTGTTCATCATCTTCGACATCGAGGTCATCCTCCTCTATCCCGTCGCGATCCAGCTGCAGGCGGTCGGGGTCTTCGCGCTCGGCGCGGTCTCGCTCTTCATCGCTTTGCTGATCGTCGCCTTCATCTACGACTGGCGCCGGGGGGCCCTGGAATGGAAGTGAAGCGCGAGAAGCTCGCCGTCGCCCCCGCCGACGCCGACCTCTCCAAAGAGGACTTCCGCATCCGCCAGCTGCGTGCCCGCGACATGCTGCGCGGCGACCTGCCCGACGCGGATCTCGACAAGTACGTCGAGGAGCGCGTGCTGACGACGACGCTCGACAAGGCCGTCGCCTGGGCGCGCTCGAACGCGCTGTTTCCCGCGACCTTCGGACTCGCCTGCTGCGCGATCGAGATGATGTCGATCGTCGGCGCGCGCGTCGACATCGCGCGCTTCGGCTTCGAGGCGTTCCGCGCGTCGCCGCGCCAGGCCGACCTGCTGATCCTGTCGGGCCGCGTCTCGATCAAGATGGCACCGGTCGTGCGGCGCATCTACGACCAGATGCTCGAGCCCAAGTGGGCGATCGCGATGGGTGCCTGCTCGAGCTCGCAAGGCGTCTTCAACAACTACGCGATCGTGCCGGCCGACAAGTTCATGCCCGTCGACGTGCACGTGCCGGGCTGCCCGCCGCGCCCGGAGGCGCTCCTGCACGGGATCCTCAAGCTGCGCAAGATGATCCAGGAGGATCCGGACATG
Organism: Solirubrobacteraceae bacterium; assembly: GCA_035936515.1. Lineage (GTDB taxonomy): Bacteria > Actinomycetota > Thermoleophilia > Solirubrobacterales > Solirubrobacteraceae > CADCVQ01. The sequence continues at coordinate 840 of DASYVZ010000175.1, forward strand.
GCGTGGCGCGCCGGTCATGAGGCGCATGGCACGGAGGAGGTCGTCCCCGCCGAGGGCCAGGAGACCGCCGTCAACGTCTTCAGCCAGGTGCCCGGGAGCGGCCACGGTGCCTGACGCCGTCGGCTTGGAGCTCCTCGCCCAGGAGCTGCGCGATGCCGATCCGGCGTCGGTCGTCGACAGCGTGTACTTCCGCGACAAGGCCCAGATCGTCGTCAACTCGGCGATGATCGTCGCGGTCCTCGAGCACCTGCGCGCGAAGGGCTTTGACTTCCTGGCGTCGGTGCACGGGGTCGACTACCACCCCGATGAGCCGCGCCTCGGCGTCCACTACGAGCTGCTGGACATGAGCGCCGTCGACCGTCTGACCGTCAAGGTCCGCGTCCCGATCGACAATCCCGCGGTGCCGTCCGTCACACCGAACTGGCCGACCGCCGATCATCAGGAGCGCGAGGTCTACGACATGTTCGGCGTCGTCTTCGAGGGCCACCCTTCGCTGCGGCGCATCCTCATGCCCGAGGACTACGAGGGCTACCCGCAGCGGCGCGACTTCCCGGTCGGCGGCGAGCCCGTGCTGTTCACGATCGACGAGGCCGAAGGGACGGCGTACACACAGTGACTGCGCGCCATCACTCGTGTGACGTCGCCGGTAGGTCGCCGCTTGCGGCGATCGGACGGCGAAACCGATGTCCGGAAAGCTGGTTCTCGCGATGAGCACCGACGTCACCCGCACGCCTTCGGAGTACCGCCAGATGGAGGAGTCGATCACGATGGCGCCGCTCGAGCGCATCGCGACCGACGAGGCGCTCGAGCACGAGCTGCTGACGTTGAACATGGGCCCGCACCATCCCGCCACGCACGGGGTGCTGCGCCTGCTGATCACGCTCGAGGGCGAGGTCGTGCGCGACCTGAAGCCGATCATCGGCTACGTCCACACCGGCATCGAGAAGACCGCCGAGGACAAGTCCTACTGGAAGGCGATCCCGGTCGTCGAGCGGATGGACTACCTCGCCTACTACTTCAACGCCTACGCCTTCTGTGGCGCGACCGAGACGCTGCTGGAGGTCGAGGTGCCGCCGCGCGCGCAGTACCTGCGGGTCATCCACCTCGAGCTCAACCGGATCATGAGCCACCTCGTCTGGCTGGGGACGAGCGCGCTGGACCTCGGCGCGATGTCGATGTTCTGGTACTGCTTCCGCGACCGCGAGCTGATCAACGACCTCTTCGAGCAGTCCAGCGGCCAGCGCATGCACACGCGCTACATCCAGGTCGGCGGCGTCGCCGAGGACATCCCGCCTGGCTTCGAGGCGAAGCTGCGCGAGTTCACCGCGCAGATGCCGACGCGCGTCGACCAGTACAAGGATCTGCTGGCCAACAACGAGATCGTCCTGCAGCGCCTGCGCGGGATCTGCCCGCTCGCCGAGGAGGAGCTGCTCAAGCTCGGCGTGACCGGGCCGTTGCTGCGCGCCAGCGGCAACCCGTGGGACCTGCGCAAGGCGGCGCCCTACTGCTCCTACGACCACTTCGACTTCAAGATCCCGGTCGGCACCGAGGGCGACAACTGGGATCGCTTCGCCGTGCGCGTCGCCGAGATCTACGAGTCGGTCGCGATCATCGAGCAGGCGATGGACGGCCTGCCCGAGGGGGCGTGGATCACCGACGACCGCAAGGTCGCGCTGCCGCCGCGCCACGAGCTGGCGACGTCGATGGAGGCGCTGATCCACCACTTCAAGCTCGTCACCGAGGGCTTTCGCGTGCCGCCCGGCGAGGTCTACTTCCCGATCGAGTCGCCGCGCGGCGAGCTCGGCTGCTTCGTGCGCTCCGACGGCTCGTCCAAGCCGGCGCGGGTGCACATGCGCGACCCGTCGTTCGTCAATCTGCAGGCGACCGCGCCGATGACCGAGGGGTCCTACATCGCCGACCTGATCGCCACGCTCGCGATGCTCGACCCGGTGCTCGGGGGCATCGACCGGTGATCGGCCGGCGCAGGAAGCGCTCGTCCCCTTTGCGCGCCGATTCGCCCCCCGCCGAGTACGGCTCGACGGCGGCGACGAAGGAGCCGGTCGGCGATCTCGTGCCCGTGCCGATCGAGCGCGAGGTCCCCCGCTTCGGCCACGGCTCGCGCGTCCCGGGCTGGGACGAGGCTGCCGATCTCGCCAAGGATCCGGCCGAGATCCCCGACGCGGCCACGACCCCCGTGCCCGCCGAGCTGCGCGCCGAGATCGAGGCGCACATGGCCAAGTACCCGGACTTCCACAGCGCGGCGATCCCCGCGCTCGCCGCCGCGCAACGCGTGCACGGCTGGTGCTCGCCCGAGGCGATCACCCAGACCGCCTGCGTGATGCGCCTGACCCCCGGCTACCTCGTCGCCGTCGCGTCGTTCTACGACATGCTCGAGACGCGCCCGGTCGGGCGCCATGCGATCTACGTGTGCACGAACATCTCCTGCTCGCTGTGCGGCGCCGACGAGCTGCTCGAGCGCCTCGAGCAGGAGACCGAGGGAGACGCCGACTTCAACGTGCGCCACTTCGAGTGCCTCGGCGCCTGCGACATCGCCCCGATGGCCTCCGTCGACGGCGTCTACGTCGGGCCGATCACGCTCAGCGAGGTGCCGACGCTGATCGAGCAGGTCCGCGACGGCACGCCGCCGCTGCCCGGCAAGCAGCTGCACCTGCGCAAGAGCACCGATCCGGGCGCGGCGCGCGCGCAGCCCGCCGGCACCGGGGTCGTCGCGGCATCGGGGATCTCGGCCGGGTTCTTGGCGAGGTCGACGGCGTCGTCCCAGCCGGGCACGCGCGAGCCGTGGCCGAAGCGCACGACCTCGCGCTGGGGCGCGACCGCCTCGGGTTGGCCGCGCCGCGGGCGCTCGATCGGCACGGGCACGAGATCGCCGACCGGCTCCTTCGTCG
>DASYVZ010000176.1:0-4647 GCA_035936515.1 Solirubrobacteraceae bacterium
GGTTCCCCTGTGGAATGACTAGGCGATGCCGGCGTCGTATCCGCGTGGCCGCCTGCGCGCGCTCGCTGCGGGCCGGGCTATCGATCGTCCGAACGCGCCGATCGACTTCGTTGTGATCGGCGCGCCAGCGCGACTAGCTGGATGTCGCCTTGGGCTGCGGGCGGTGTGCCCCTGCGCGGACGTTGGTTCGATGCTCGCGCGCCTATGAGCTCGCGCGCGCCGAGCGCTCACGAGTTCAGGCGAGTTGCGGAGTACCGATGAGGTCGCCGGCGATGAGCATTTGGACGTCGAACTGCGTGCGCTTCGTGTCCGAGAACGACAGGCCGGCCTGCTCGAAGGCCGGGGTGAGCCGTTCGGCGAAGAATCGTTCGCGCGCATCCACGGAGTCCCAGACGGTGATCACGCGCCAGCCGGGATTCGCGGGGCCGGCCAGCACTAGGCGCGCGCCCTCGGGTGGAACGGGGCCCGTGCTGCGTACGTGCGCCTGAATCTGCTCGGCCTGTGCTCGGCTCTGGCCGGGATGTTCGAGAATCGTGGCGATCGCCATGGTTGCTCCTTGGTGTGTTGTCTCTCCGCCTCTGGCTCGGCCGCGGCGGGCTGAGTCGCACCGTAGGCAGGGGCGCTCTCGCGGCCATCGGTGCAACTACGCAATCGCTACGGAACCTGTGCCGCCGCTCAGCTTCGCGAGCCGTCGGTTGGCGCGCGGGCCGCGGGCGCTACCGCATCTGGATTCGCTCGCGCGCCCAGGTTGCCAGCTGCGTGCGATTGGCGAGTCGGGTCTTGGCGAGCGTGTGCTGTACGTGGCTTTCGACGGTCCGCACCGACAGGTGCAGCTTCGCGGCGATGGCCTTGTTCGACAGCCCTCGCGCGACGAGGCTCGTCACCTCGGCCTCGCGGTGACTCAGTCCGGCGGGCGTGTCCGCGGGTGGAGGGCCCGTGCCGAACGCCAGCACGATCGCCTCGTCGAGCCCGAGGCGCGACCCCTCGTCCCACACGCGCGGGGCCTCAGCGCCGAGCGCGGTCGTCAGCGCGAGCCGGATCGGCTCGGTCCGTGTCAGGAAGTAGGGCGCGAACTTGCCGCCGCGACGCGCGCGAAGCGCGTAGGCCGCGGCGACGACCTGCAGGCCCCGCCGGGGGTTGCGTCGGCCGACGACGCCGCCCTGTCCGACGAGCGCGACCGGGAGCAGCGGGCCGCCTCCGTAGGGTCCGTGGAGCTCGATGGCCCGCCGGTAATGCTCGCTCACGCGGTCGGGATGCGCGCCAGTGTCCTCGGCGAGGATCCCCAGATACACCTGGCACTGGCCCTCGCCCCAGTCGTCGTCCCTGGCGCGGTTGAGCGCCAGCGCCTCCTCGATCAACTCGCGGGCGCGGTCAGGCTGGCCGTCGATCAAGAACCCGATGCCGAGCGCGGCCGTGGCGAGCGCTTCGCCGCGGACGCCGAGGTCGCGGTGCAGCGACCGGGCCGCTTGCAGATTGGCGCGCCCCGGCTCGATGGCACCGACGAACGTCTCGCCCAAGCCCAGAAAGAACCGAGCCCACCCTTCCAGCGCGCGCTCTTCGAGCTCGGCGCTCAGCTCGCGTGCCTCGGTGAGCATGCGTGCCGCCGCCTCGGTATCGGCGATCAGGATCGCGAGCAGCCCGGCGGAGATCAGCACCTCAACCCGCAGACGGTCTTGCGCGGGACAGCGATCGAGCAGCAGCTGTGCCAGCCGCAAGCCGTCGGCATGTCCGAGCAGCATGAACAGGTCCTGCGTGCCCGAGAAGAGGCTCCGCGCCTCGCAGGCATCGGAGTCGATCGCCCACTCGAGGGCCGCACGGACATTCTCATAGTCGTCGCGACGCTCGCTGATGAACTGCGGTGCGCGCGTCGAGGGCCAGCCATCGGGCGGTATGGCGGCCAGTGCCGAGTAGTGGCGCAGGTGGCGTTCGCGGGCGCCGTCCAGCTCTCCGCACTCGACGAGCAGCTCGTGGGCGTACTCGCGAACGGTCTCCAACAGCCGGTAGCGCGTCCTTCCAGGCCGGCTCTCGACGACCGCCACCAGCGACTTGTCGACCAGCCGCGCGAGTCGCGCCAGCGAGAGTTCCGCGGCGACCGATGTCGCTGCGTCGGCGTCGAACCCGCCCACGAACACGCCGAGCCCGCGAAACGCCTGCTGCTCGGCGGGGGTGAGCAACTGGTAGCTCCATTCCACCACGGCGCGCAGCGTCTGGTGGCGCGGTGACGCGTGCCGCGCGGTGGCAGCGAGCTCCCCCAGGCGCGCGTCCAGGCTCGCGGCGATCTCCTGTACGGACATCACGCCGATCCGCGCGGCGGCAAGCTCGATCGCCAACGGCAGCCGATCAAGCCGCGCGCACAACCCGTCGGTTGTCGCATCCGTGTGCTCATCGGGCATGAAGCCCGGTCGCCGCTGCCGTGCGCGCTCGACAAACAGCCGCCGCGCGTCCTCGAGCTCCAGCGGCTGCACCGTCCACACCGTCTCACCGGCGACGCCGAGGATCTCGCGGCTGGTCGCGAGGAGCCGCAGGCGCCCGCACGAGCTCAGCAGCGACGCCGCCAGCTCGGCGCAGGCCTCGACCACGTGCTCGCAGTTGTCGAGGATCAGCAGCACGTCGCGATCGGCGAGATAGCGCCGCAAGGCATCGGTCGCCGTCGCGCCGGCGGGCGTGCCGACCTTCATCACACGGGCCGTCTCGCCGGCGACGTCAGGCGCCCCCGCGCTCGCCGCCAGGTCGACGAACCAGACCCCGTCGCTGCGGCGCGCAAGCTGATGGCGCGCAACCTCCAGCGCCAGGCTGGTCTTCCCGACACCACCGGGACCCGTCAGCGTCACCAGCCGCGTCCGGCGCAGCGCCGCGACGATCCCGTCGAGCTCTCGCCCCCGCCCCACGAGCGAGCTCAGCGGCACCAGCAGGTTGTGCTCTGCCGCGCCCGCCCGGCCCGGGACGTGCGACGAGGTCTTCGCCATCGCAGGAGATGATCACAGAGAGCAAGAGCGCGATGGCGTTCCCGCGCTCGGTCGGGCCACGCGCCGAGGAAGGACGGGACTGGCAGCGGACGCCCACGGCGCATGCGCGCGTGGTTTCAGTAGCGAATCCGTAGTCGTACGGATGACCGACGGCAGCGACCGCCCTACGTTCGGACCAGCCCGCGGCACCCGCCGCGGGAAGCGAACATGAGCCCAGCATGGTGCGCACCGCGAGGCCTCTCATGCCGCGGGCCGAGTCAGCCGCGCCTGATCAACAAGGAGACACGAAAATGAAACGCTTGACCATTGTCATGGTGGTGGTGCTGTCGGCGCTGATTGCCGCCGTGCCCGCGCCCGCCCGTCCCTTCCCCGGCGTCATCGAGCTGCCTGTCGGGTGGCAGCCGGAGGGCATCGCCACCGGTGCCGGCAACGCCTTCTACGTCGGCGCGATCCCGACGGGCGCGATCTATCGCGGCGACCTGCGGACCGGCACGGGCCGCGTTGCGGTACCGCCCCGACCCGGCCGTATGGCGGCCGGGATCAAGGTCGACGCCCGCGAGCGCATCTTCGTCGCCGGGGCGTTCACCGGACAGGCATACGTCTACGACGCGCGTACCGGCACGACGCTCGCCGACTACCAACTCGGCACCCCGGGCGCGACGATGGTTAACGACGTCGCGCTGACCAAGGACGCCGCGTGGCTGACCGATTCGTTCCGGGCGGTCCTGTATCGCATTCCGCTTGCTCGCAACGGCACGCTCGGCCGCCAGGCGGACGTCCAGGAGGTGCCCCTCACAGGCGACTTCGAGCTCACCAGCGGCTTTAACGCCAACGGCCTCAAGGCGACGCCCAACGGCAAGACGTTGATCGCCGTGCAGACGAATCTCGGCCGCCTGTACCGCATCGACCCTGCAACCGGCGCGGCAGATCAGATCGAGCTGTCCGGCGGCGACGTCAGATTCGGCGACGGGCTCCTGCTCACCGGGCGAACGCTGTACGTCGTGCAAAACCAGCTCAATCGCATCGCGATCGTGCGCCTTTCGCCGGACCTGCACTCAGGCACGATCGTCGACCACCTCACCCACCCGGCGCTCGACGTGCCAGCCACGATCGCAAAACACGGCAACCGCCTCTACACGGTCAACGCGCGCTTCGGAATCCCCGCGCCCGAGAGCGCCCCCTATTCCGTTGTTCAGCTGCAACCCTAGACCCGGCCGCTGCGGCGCCCGGCCGGCCCGCGGATGCTGCGCAGGTCCACAGCCGCTGTGGCGCGTCAAGGCGGTTCCGTACTGGCACGGGTGACTGCGCTGCTCGTAAGCACGACAGTTGCCTTAGCCAACAGCCCCGCCGGCGCTCGGAACCCTCAAACCAACCCAGCCCGTGCGGACGCCCGTCCCAGCGACAGCTCGGGACCGGTGCGCGCCGCCGCCTACCGCTGGCAGATCAGAAAAGGGAGACCAATGAACATCGAGCAGACCCGAAGGCCCGCCCTCGATCTACGACCCGACAAGCCGGCCTCATTCGCTGAGAAACCCAAGGCAGCCGCAGCCGCAGCCTGGCTGGCGATCCTCGTGCCGTTCGTCATCACGATCCTCGCCAACGGACCGGCGGGAGGCCTCATCCCTCACGGCACCTACCACCTCGTGTACGTCGCGATCGTCCTTATCGCGATCTACGCCGT
>DASYVZ010000177.1:0-7385 GCA_035936515.1 Solirubrobacteraceae bacterium
GTTGTCGACGCTCGGCGGCTCGCCCGGGCGCTGCTTCTTGAAGAGCTCGACGAGCGCGCCCTCCTCGTTCTTCGTCGGCTCGGTGTCGGCCTCGATCGTGTTGCGGATGTAGAGGCTGTTGTCGAAGAGGTTGATGATCTCCTCGTCGGTCGCGTAGCCCATCGCCCGCAACAGGACCGTCACCGGCAGCTTGCGCTTGCGGTCGATGCGGACGAAGACCTTGCCCTTCTTGTCGATCTCGAGCTCGAGCCACGAGCCGCGAGCGGGCATGAGGTTCGCGATGAAGACCTGCTTCTCGCGGTCCTTGGCCTCCATGAGGTAGGCGCCGGGCGAACGGACGAGCTGCGTGACGACGACGCGCTCGGTGCCGTTGATGATGAACGTGCCCCGCTCGGTCATCCAGGGAAAGTCGCCCATGAACACCGACTGCTCGCGGATCTCCCCCGTCTCGCGGTTGACGAACGCGACGGTGACGGTCAGAGGGCGGGCGTAGGTGAGGTCCTTCTCGCGGCACTCCTCGATCGACGCGACGGGATCATCGAACTGGAACTCGCCGAAGTCGACGGCGAGGTTGCCGGTGTAGTCCTCGATCGGCGAGATGTCGGAGATGGTCTCGCGCAGGCCGCCGTTCTCGGGATCGGTCAGCCACGCGAACGAACGGCGCTGGATGTCGATGAGGTTCGGGACATCGTGTACTCGGTTCAGGCGCGCGAAGCTCCGGCGCGTCCTGGGGGCGTCAACAAGGGGCAAGGCGGCGACTCCTCAAGGGGTCGGGGAGGGCGTTCATACGGGGGGCGGCGCCGCGGCCACGGGCCTTCAGGCGCGGACTCGCCAGGATAGCACAGCGAACTGTGGCCCCCGCTGGGGGCTGTCGACGCTCACGGACCCCGCCCTGAGCCTGCGCTATGTGGGCGCAAACCGTGTTAGGAGGCGGCTACGGCTATCGGTCGACTCGCGCAGGGTAGCGCGTATCGTCGCCGGTGGCGAGTCTCGTGGCCTCGCCCGTTTCGCGCGCAGGGCTGCGAGACTCCCGACGCAGTGAAGTTCGACCACGTCGCCCAGCCCGTCCCGGACGTTGCGGCCGCCCTCGCATGGTGGCAGCACATGATTCCGAGCACCCGCGTGCTCTACGCCGACGAAACGTGGGGGCTGCTCGAGGCGGGCGGCGCGAAGCTCGCGTTCGTGATCGCCGAGCAGCATCCGCAGCACCTGGCATTCTCGGTCTCGGGCGATGAGCTCGCGCGCCTCGCGTCCGAGCACGGCGCCGAGATCGCGGTGCACCGCGACGGCAGCCGCTCGTTCTACCTGGAGGCTCCGGGCGACGCGCGGCTGGAGGTCATCGCGTATCCGGATGCGCTGGAGGAGGACGCGGAGTAGCGGGTTGGTGCTGGTGCTGGGTCCCTACAGATCGGCCCGCCGGAACGTTCGATCCGCCAGCAGCCCCGCGGCCAGCAGATACGCCACCGCGAACGGGTACAGCAGCGGCCCCGCCTCCTGCGCGCCGCCGAACGGGCCGAGCTGCACGATGACACCGGTCACCCCCTCGATGTCGGCGGTCAGCGCGTGCAGCCCGTCCTGGTACAGGGCCTCGAACGGCAGCGCCCAGGTGGCGATCGCGCTGATCTGCTCGAGCGTCGACGAATTCAGAGCCGCGCCGATCTGGCCGATGAGGCCGGCGGCCAAGCCGGCGCCGAAGACCATGAAGATCGCGATCCCGTTCGCCGTCGAGGACAGCAGCGTGGTCCCCAGCAGGGCGATCGCGACGATGATCGTCACCGCCGCCGCGAGGGCGAGCGCACCGGCGAAGACGTTGCCGGGCCGGTAGCCGCCGGTGGCGTCGGTCAGCAGCACCGCGCCCCAGTAGACGATCTGCACGTACGCGACGCAGACGGCAGCCGCGGCGAGGAAGCGCGCGAGCAGCAGCGTGCTGCGGCCGACGGGCCGCACGACGAGCGGCTGCAGCAGGCCGCGCTCGGCGTCGCCGCGGACGGCGTTGAGCGTCACGAAGACGGCGAGCACGGTGCCCAGGAAGAGCGTCACGAACATCGCCAGCCCGAGCAGCGTTGAGCCAGTCAGCACCTCCTCCTCCAATGCGGGCCCCAAACCGCCGCCGCCTGTGACCTCCTGGAAGGCGTGGTAGCTGCCGAACCCGTACAGCGCGAGGAAGCAGATCGTCAGCACGACGACGACGACCAGGACCTTGCGGCGCACGGCTTCGCGCAGGGCGTAGCCGCCGATCGTCGCCAGGTCGCGCAGCATCAGATGGCTGATCCCGCGACGGGGCCGGTCACACGTCGTCTCATCGCGCGTCCTTGCCGACGAGCCGCAGATAGGCGTCCTCCAGCGTGCCGGTCACGACGCGCACGCCGTAGATCTCCTCGCCCTGTCGGACGAGGCGGGTGACGAGCGCGGGCACCTGCTCGCGGCCGGCGTCGGGAAAGCGCTTCAGCCCGGCCGCCGTGTCGATCTCGACGCCGCCGGCCGCCGCGAGCTCGTGTGGCGCGCCCTCGGCGATCGTGCGGCCGCCGTCGACGATCACGACGCGGTCGCAGACGAGCTCGACCTCGCTGAGCAGGTGCGAGTTGAGCAGCACGGCGACGCCGCGACCGCGCAAGCCCTCGAGCAGCTCGCGCACGGTGCGCCGACCGGCAGGGTCCAAGGCGCTAGTCGGCTCGTCGAGCAAGACCAGCGACGGCGCGCCGACGAGGGCCTGCGCGATCCCCAGGCGCTGCTGCATCCCCTTCGACATCGCCTCGACGCGACGGCGGGCGGCCTCGGTGAGGCCGACGAGCGCGAGCAGCTCCGTGCGCTCCGCGGCGCCGCCGCCGGAACGCGCGAGGCGCTGGTGCAGTTCGAGCACCTCGTCGGCGCTAGCCCATCCCGGGAAGCGAAACAGCTCGGCGAGGTAGCCCGTGCGGGCGCGGGCGGCGGTGCTGCCCGCCGGATGGCCGAGCACCGTGACCTGCCCCGCCGTCGGGCGTACGAGGCCGCAGGCGATCTTCGTGAGCGTCGACTTGCCGGCGCCGTTCGGGCCCAGCAGGCCGACGAGCTCACCTGCGCGGACGCGCAGGTCGACGCCGTCGAGCGCGACCGTTGCGCGGTAGGTCTTGCGCAGACCGGCGGCGAGGAGGGCGTCGGCCACGAGCGAGAGGATGACGCACGCACGTGTGGGATCTGTGCGGATCTCGTGGCGGTGCGCAACGACGAAGGGCGCCTCGCGGCGCCCTTCGCTGGTCGATTTCGTCATCGCTTTGTCGCAAGCCGCGACCTCTTGACGACGGGTGACGCGACGAGCTACTTGATCTCGACGCTCGCCCCCGCCTCTTCGAGCTCCTGCTTGAGCTTCTCGGCCTCGTCCTTGTCGACGCCCTCGCGGACCGCCTTGGGGGCCTCGTCGACGAGCGCCTTGGCCTCCTTGAGACCCAGGCTCGTCGCGGCGCGCACGACCTTGATGACCTGGATCTTCTTGTCGCCGGCAGCCGTGATGACGACGTCGAACGCCGACTGCTCCTCCTCGACGGGCGCGGCAGCGCCGTCGCCGCCGCCGCCGGTCGGCGCCGCAACCGCCGCCGCCTGCGCCGAGACGCCGAACTCCTCCTCGAGGGCCTTGATGCGCTCGCTCAGCTCGAGCACGGAGATGCTCTTGAGCTCGTCGATCCATTCCGCTGTGGACTGGGCCATGGGTTACTCCTTGTCTTCGTCAGTGTCAGATGGGGTGTCGCCGGTCGCCGGCTCGGCGGAGGCCTCGGGCTCGGTCTCGGTCTCGGCGGGCGCGGCCGCCTCGGGCTCGGATGTGGGTTCGGGCCCAGCGGCCGCCGCAGCGCCTGCGGGCGGATCGCCCGCCGCGATCTCGCCGCTCTCCTTCTTCTCGGCCACCTGGCTGAGCTGGCGCGCCAGGCCGCTGATGAGGTTCGAGAGGCTCGTCACGAGGCCGGTCAGCGGCGAGGCGACGATGTTCACGAACTGCGCGTTGAGGACGTCGCGGGTGGGCAGCCGCGCGATCGACTGCACCTGCTCGGGCGCGAGCCCCTCGCCGTTGAGCGTGCCGCCCTTGAAGGGCAGCAGCCCGGTGGCGCGGGAGTAGTCGAAGACGGCCTTGGCGGCCGCCGCGGCGTCGCCGTGTGCGAACGTCAGCGCCGTCGGACCCTCGAGCATCGGCTTCAGGGCAGGCGCTCCGGCCGCATCGGCCGCCCGGATGGTCAGCGTGTTCTTGACGATCCGCAGCGTCGCGTCGGCGTCGCGCAGCTTCGCGCGCAGCTCGGCGGCCTGGCCCACGCTGATGCCGCGGTAATCGACCGCGTACACCGCTTCGGACTCATTGATCTGTGCGGCGATCTCCTCGATCACCGCGGCTTTCTGCTCTCGGTTCATCTGCCTCCTCGCCGGGTCTTCTGCCGCTCACGGCGCCAGCCCGGGGTCTGCGGTGGCCTCAGAGTGGGACGCTCACGCGGCTGGAGCCGGAGCGGCCTCCTCGAGGATCTCGCGGGTGCGGGACGGGTCGACCTTCACGCCTGGGCCCATCGTCGAGGCCAGGGTGATCGTGCGCAGGTAGCGACCCTTTGCGGCTGACGGCTTGGCGCGGATCAGCTCTTCGATGATCGCGGCGTAGTTCTCGAGCAGCTGGCGCTCGCTGAACTGCTTCTTGCCGATCGGAAGGTGGACGATCGCGGTGCGATCGGTGCGGTACTCGATCTTGCCGGCCTTCGCTTCGGTGACGGCCTGCGTGACGTTCATCGTCACGGTGCCGACCTTCGGGTTGGGCATCTTGCCCTGCGGGCCGAGGATCCGGCCGAGGCGGCCGACGACGGGCATGAGGTCCGGCGTCGCGATCGCGACGTCGAACTCCGTGAAGCCGTCCTCGATGCGCTTGGCGAGGTCCTCCGCGCCGACGATGTCCGCTCCGGCCTCCTCGGCCTCGCGCGCCTTGTCGCCCTGGGCGAACACGGCGATCGTCACCTCTTTGCCCAGGCCATTGGGCAGCGCGACCGTGCCGCGCAGCTGCTCGTCGGCGTGACGGACGTTCAGGCCCGTGCGCACGTGGACCTCGACGGTCTCGTTGAAGTTCGGGCCGGGCAGCGACTTGATGAGCGCCATCGCCTCGGCGGGCGTGTGCTCACGCTCGCGGTCGACCATGCCGCGCGCCTCGAGATAGGTCTTTCCACGCCTAGACAACGTCGACCCCCATGCTCCGTGCCGTGCCGGCGATGATGTTCGACGCCTGGTCGAGGTCGTTGGCGTTGAGGTCGTCGAACTTGCGCTCGGCGATCTCGCGCAGCTGGGCCTTCGTGATCGTGCCGACCTTCACCCGATGCGGCTCGCCGGAGCCCTTCTCGAGGTTGATCGCCTGCTTGATGAGCACGGCGGCCGGCGGCGTCTTGGTGACGAACGTGAACGAGCGGTCCTCGTACACGGTGATGACGACCGGGATCGTCGTCCCGGTGTCACCCTGGGTCTGCGCGTTGAACGCCTTGCAGAACTCCATGATGTTGATGCCGTGCTGACCGAGCGCGGGGCCGACCGGCGGAGCCGGGCTGGCCTGGCCGCCGACGGCCTGCAGCTTGATCTGGGTGAGAACCTTCTTTGCCATTACTGGGTACCTCCGCGCGGCGTCCGGCCCCGCGAGTGGAAATCGTGTTCGGCGTCCGGCCTCACGAGACTAGATCTTCTTGACCTGGTCGAAACCGACTTCGACCGGCGTCTCGCGACCGAAGATTGACACAAGCACCTTGAGCCGAGAGGCGTCCTCGTTCATCTCCGAGATCTCGCCGGAGAAGTCAGACAGCGGCCCGGAGATGACCTTGACGGTCTCACCGATCGCGAACGTCGCCTTCTTGCGCTCGCGCACCGCGACCTCGCGGTGCAGCAGGCGATCGACCTCGGCCTGCGTGAGCGGGACCGGCTCGTTGGAGGCGCCGACGAACCCGGTGACGCCGGGCGTGCCCTTGACCAGGCCCCACGAGTCCTCGTTGAGCTCCATGTTGACGAGCACGTAGCCGGGCATCGTGCGCTTCTCGACCGTGACCTTCTGGTTGTCCTTCATCTCGGACACGGACTCGGTCGGCACGACGACCTTGCGGACGTTGCGCTTCTGGTTGAGCGAGACCACGCGGTGCTCGAGGTTCTGCTTGACCTTGTTCTCGTGGCCTGAATAGGTGTTTACGACGTACCAGCGAAACATGCGTGCCTTAGAAGTTCCAAGTTCGTGGGGGGTCAGATGATGAAGTCGACGATGCGCTGTGCCACGACGTCCATGAGGCCGAGAAACGCGCCGGCGACGACGACGAAGCCGAGGACGACGGCCGTCGCCTGGCCGGTCTGGCGGCGGTTGGGCCACTGCACGCGCTGAAGCTCGGCCCAGCAGGCGCGCAGGAAGCTGCCCACGCGGAAGCCCGCGGGCTTGCCGGCGTCGGGTGTGAGGGCGACGTCGCCGCTTCCCGTGCCGAGGCGCCCGTGCTCCACGGCGGCTGCGTCGGCATCGGCGTGGCGCGCGTCCTCGAGGACGACGTCGTCCTCGTCGACAGCGACAGGATCGGCGGCGGCGTCGGCCGCGGCGGGCTCGTCCGCAGGAGCGTCGACGGGCTTGCCGTCGGCACCGGCGACGATGGCCGCCTCGGCCTCCTCCACCTCGCCGGAGGCGTGCTGGAGCGAGCCCGGGACGTTCTCCCGGTGCAGCTTCTGCTTGCGGTCTTTCGCTCGCTGGCGGTGGCGTGCCATGGAATGCGGGGGGTCCTGAGCGCTACCGGGTCTCCCGGTGGCTCGTGTGCTCCTTGCACCACTTGCAGTATTTGCGCAGGGAGATGCGATCGGGGTTGTTGCGCTTGGACTTATTCGTCTGGTAGTTGCGCCGCTTGCAGACCTCACAGGCGAGGGTCACAGCGATACGCACGTCTCCGCGGGCCATTCGGCGCTCCGTGACGGCGAGAGGACAGAAAAACGACCTGCGGCAAGCAGGTCTGCCCGAGAGGATAGCGCGGGCCGCAGGGGCACGACCAACCTCGCGTGCGTGCGCGCGTCACCGGCCTGTCGTCCGCGGCCGGCCGTGCGCTCAGCGGCGCCGCAGGACGGTGAAGTTGCGCGCCGCCACGACGACGCGCTTGCCCTCGGCGTCGACGCCGACGACCTTCCAGCGGTGCGTTCCGACGCGGCTGACGCGCTTGCGCAGCAGCGACTTCTCGGCCGCCACCGTCCGCACGCGCTTGCCGTTGAGCAGGACGCGCCAGCGCACGACGCGCTCGTGCTGCCTGCCGCTGAGCTTCCAGCGCACCGTCGCCGAGCGGCCGACGCGGATGCGGCGCTTCGCGCTGACCTTGAGGCGGAGCGCGCCGGCGGCGGTGTCGCCGGATCGCGGCGTGATGCGCCACATGTCGCCGGGCAGGACGCTGCGC
>DASYVZ010000178.1:0-3894 GCA_035936515.1 Solirubrobacteraceae bacterium
GCTCGAGCCCGACCCGGACGCCACTCCCGCCGCGGCGGGCACCGGCGGCACCAAAGCCCGCCCCTAGCGACGGGGACCCCGCCTCAGGCGATGCGGTCGCCCGGCTGCGAGCCCGCGTCCGGCTCGAGCAGCAGGACCGGATGGTCGGCGGCGATCGCGCCGAGCACGAGCACCTCGGAGCGCAGCGGCCCGATCTGGCGCGGCGGGAAGTTGACGACCGCGACGACGAGCCGGCCCTCGAGCTCCTCGCGCGTGTAGTTCGTGATCTGCGCCGACGAGCGCTTCTCACCGATCTGCGCCCCGAAGTCGATGCGCAGCTTCCAGGCGGGCTTGCGCGCCTGCGGGAAATCCTCGACCGCAACGATCCGCCCCACGCGCATGTCGACCTTCTCGAAGTCTTCCCACTCGATCACGCCGTCCCCCCCGTGCGGTCCTTGCCGAAGCGAAACGAACGCAGCGGCGTCTTCAGCGCGCCGTGGTTGCCGATCGCGTCAGCGTTCGGCGTGCCCGCCGCCGGCGTGGACTCGATCTCCAGGACAACCCCCTGGCGACGCCCCTCCGGCTCCTCCTCGACGAGCAGGTAATGGCGCGCGTAGAGCCGCCGGGTACCGCTGCGCGCGCGGAACGTCAGCGCGTAGCCGATCGCGTTGTTGATACGGGCGCGGCCTTCGCCCACGAGCTCGAACTCGCGGTAACGCCGCGGCAGCGTGCGCCGGTATCCGTCGGCGTAGACGGGCAGCATCCCGCTGGCCGCGCCGCGGTAGGGCGGCAGCGTGAGCTCACGGATCGCGTAGGCGTCGAGAAACAGCCCCCGCGGCGACTCGTGGCGCAGCGCGACGAGCGTGCCGGCGCGGTCGACCGGCGTCCACTGCGGCCCGTAGGCGAAGTTCAGGGTGATCGGCTTGCGGATGAGCACCGCGGTCTCGTCGGGGCGCGACGTGACCGCGATGACGACCGCCGCCACGAGGATGGCGATCGCGATCACCGCGGCCGCGACGCGCACCGCGAGGTGGCGAGGGGCCAGCAGCGCCAACAGCGTTGGACCGTACTCGGCCTTGATCACGGGCAGCTACTGGGCGCCGATCGAGAACATCTTCTCCAGGTCATGCCTGGAGAATGCCTCGAAGGCGACCATCGTGTGCGTCCGCGCGACCCCGTGCATCGAGGAGATCCGGCTCGTCACGACGTTCGCGAGATCCTCGTGGCGCTTGACGTGCACGATGCAGACGAAGTCCCACTCGCCGGTCACCGAGTACGCCTCGCGCACGCCCTCGACCTCGGCCAGCGATCCCCCGAGCGTCGACATGACGTCGCGTTCGGCCTCGACGAGCACGATCGCGTGGGTCATCCCTCGCCTCCTGCTTCGCTGTTGTGGCGACGCGCGGCGAGCTCCCGCGCGAGCTCGAAGCCGACGGACACGCCCACGAGCATCCCCAGCCGCGTCTCCTCCTCGACGAGCGCTTGGATCGCCGCGGCGCGCTCGCCCGGATCCTCGGTGCCGGCGGCGCTGGCGAGCTGCGCCTCGTGCGCCTGGTCAAACCACCCGCCCTGGGCCAGGGCGTTGCCCAACACGGCCTGCAGGCCGGGCGCGGCGTGCGTGACGATCTCCTGTGCGTGGCCGAGGCGTTCGGGGTCCGACAGCGCCGCGACAGCGGCGTCGACCTCCTCGGCGGTGTAGCGCTCCTGGCTCATCGGCCCCGGCGAACAGCGGCAAGCGCGAACCCCGCGATCGCGCCGAACGCGCCCCCGAACAGCCCCCCGAGCGCGCTGCCCTGCGAGAGCAGCGGCACGAGTAGCAGCACGGCCGCGATGACGAGCACGCCGAGGAGGTCGGCCTCGTCCTCATCGCCGCGGCTGCGCGCGATGAGCACGGGGACCAGCCAGGCGCAGAGCAGGCCGAGCCCCGCGCCGTGCGCGCCGAACACGACGGTGTTGGGGTCGACGGCAGCCGCCGCCGCCAGACCACCGGGGCCGCAGAGCAGGAAGAGCACGACGACGGCGATCGGTCCGTGGCGGCGCTCGATGAGCCAGCCGAAGAGCCCGAGGCCGACCACGGCGGCGAACTGTGCGCCGATGCCTTCGTTGAGCAGCGACGCGGTGAGGAAGCGCCAGGGGTCGCCGTCGAAGGCCATGACGGCGAAGTCCGCGCGCACGTAGAACGCGAGCGACAGCCAGAGCCCGAACGACAGCGCGACGAGGACCATCGTCGCGTACGGTCGGCGGTCATCCTCGCCGCGAATGCCGGGGATCTCGCCGCTGCGCAGCCGGCCGAGGCCCCGCTTCTCGGCCTTCGGCGGCTTGGGCTTCGGCTTGGCCCGCGGCTTCGGCCGCGCCGCACGTTCGCCCTCGTCGCGGCGCGAGCCGCGCCTGCCGATGCGGCCCTCGCGCTGCGACGGCTTAGCGGTGGCGTCGGGACGGTCGATCTTCGGCGCGCGCTTGCGCAGCCGCGTGCCGCAGTACGGGCACTCCGTGATGTACGGGCTGACCTCCGCCTGACAGTTCTTGCAGACCACGAAGAGGTCGGGAGACGACATTCAGTCGATTCTACGGACCGGCCGCGGGTGACTGTGGACGTTCTCGCGCCGTCATAACGCGGTCGCGGCGATGATCTCGGCCATGACCTCGTTGAGGTCCTCGTTGGCCTCGTAGACGACGCACTGGCGCGAGGCGCCGTTGCCGCGCTCGAGCAGGTCGCGGATGCCGTCGAGCGCGTCCGCCCCGCCGAGCTGCTGCGCGTGCGGCGTCAGCCGCTCGAGCAGGCGTTTTGTCAGCGCCTTCGTCGTGACGCGCTCGTTCGTGGGCAGGTCGACGATCTCGCCCTGGAGGCCGTGACGCGCGGCCAGCCACTTGTTCTCGTCGAGCATCTGCCAGGGGTAGTCGCTGAGCTTCCGGCCCTCGTCGTAGTGCTCGGCGAGCTCGTGCACCATCGCCTGGATCAGCGCGGTCAGCGCGACCGTGTGCTCCAGGCGCGTCTGGGAGTCGCACACGCGGATCTCGACCGTGCCGAGGTTCGGGTGCGGGCGCACGTCGTACCAGAGATACGTGTAGTCCTCCATCACGCCGCTGTCGACCATGAAGGCCACGGTCCGCTCCCAGTGCTCCCAGTCGTCGTAGCTCGGCGGCATGCCGACGCGCGGAAACTGGCGGAAGATCGGCGTGCGGGTCGACAGCAGCCCGGTCCGGTCGCCGCGCCAGAACGGCGAGTTGGCGCTCAGGGCCAGCAGCACCGGGACGTGCACGCGCATGCCGTTGGCGACGTGGATCGCCTTGTCGGCGCCGTCGATGCCGACGTGAACGTGCATGCCGAAGATGAGCTCCTGGCGCGCCACGAAGCGCAGCGCGGCCACCAGGTCGCGGTAACGGGGCCGCGCGACGATCCGCTGGTCCTCCCACATCGCGAAGGGATGCGTGCCCGCCGAGCCGATCGTCAGGCCGCGCACGGCGGCGGTCTCGCGCACGTTGTGGCGCAGCGAGCGCAGCTGCTCGCCGGCCTCGCCGACGTCCTGGCACGGCTTCGTCGCGATCTCCAGCACGGACTCCATGAGCTCGGGCTTGATCTCGCCGTCTGTGCGTTCGACGTTGGCCGCGCCGGCGTCCTCGAGCAGCGACTCGATCGCGTTGACGAGCGCGTAGCTCGCGGCGTCGACGATCATCAGCTCCTCCTCGACGCCGACCGTGTAGCTCGGCCCGGTGAAGTTCGCGCGCATGGCGCGGGAGCGTACCCGTCGGCGTGACGATCGCGTCGACGCGCGCGCGGGCGTGTGGCGAATCTGCAACGGGGCGTTCATCGCGCCTGGGCGCCGCCTACGGTGTGGCTCATGTCGGCCCGCCGCCTCATCGTCGTGGTCCTCGCGCTGGCCGCCGCGGCGGCCGGCGCAGCGGGCGCGACCGGGG
>DASYVZ010000179.1:0-3672 GCA_035936515.1 Solirubrobacteraceae bacterium
TGGCAGGTCGTGGTCGCCGTCACCGGCGCCTTCGGCGGCGGCAGCGAGATCGGCGGCACGCGCGACAACGACGGGCTGCTCGACGTCGCCTTCGTGCCGGCCGGCTCGCGGCTCGGGCTCGTGCGGCGCGCGTACGGCATGCGCGCGGGGCGGCTGACGGCGCAGTCCGACGTGGCGCACGAGCGGGGCGCGACGATCGAGCTCGAGATCGAGGGCAACCGGGGCTTCAACGTCGACGGCGAGACGTGCCGCTGCGAGCCGGCCCGCTTCAGGCTGCATGACGGCGGATTCGAGCTGGTGAGGCGCTCATGAACAAGCGCTGGCCGACGGCGATCGCGCTCGCGCTCGTCGCCCGGTACGCGAGCGACTCGCTGCGCCACCGTCGCGAGCAGGGCCAGGGGTACGAGCTGCGCGGGGAGTCGATCGAGGTGGACAGCGACGAGTTCCTGCGCGCGACCGAGGCGATCACGATGGCGCCGATCGCCCACGGCAACGACGTCGAGCTGCTCATCAACGGCGACGAGATCTTCCCGGCGATGCTCGAGACGATGGCCAACGCGAAACGATCGCTGAACTTCCTCTCCTACCTGTACTGGAGTGGCGACATCGCGGGCGAGATCGGCGCCGGGCTGTGCAGGAGCGCGCAATCCGGCGTCGAGGTCAACGTCCTGCTCGACGCCGTCGGCAGCGCGAAGATGGACCGCCAGCTCGTCCGCGACATGGACGAGGCGGGCGTGACGTTCGCCTACTTTCGCCCGCCCAAGCCCTACGCGATCCGGCGGGTCAACAACCGCACGCACCGCAAGCTGCTGATCGCCGACGGCGAGGTCGGCATGACGGGCGGCGTCGGCATCGCCGATCAGTGGACGGGCAACGCGCAGGACCCCGACCACTGGCGCGACACCCACGTGCGCGTCCGCGGACCGATCGTGCGCGGCCTGCAGGGCGCCTTCGCCGAGAACTGGCTCGAGGCCACGGGCGACGTCCTCGTCGGGCCGGCCTACCTGCCCCAGCTCGAGCCGGTCATCGACAACGGGGCGATGCAGGTCGTGCGCTCGACGGCCGAGGTCGGCGACACGAACGTCGAGGCGCTGTACTTCCTGGCGATCGCCTGCGCACGCAAGACCCTGCACCTCACGTCGGCCTACTTCGCGCCCCGGCCGGCGTTCATCGAGGCGCTGTCCGACGCGGCGCAGCGCGGCGTCGACGTCCGCGTGCTCGTCCCGGGGGCGTACACCGACAAGGACTTCGTCCGCAAGGCGGGGCACTCCGTCTACGAGGAGCTGCTCGAGGGGGGGGTCCGGATCTACGAGTTCTGCCCCACGATGATCCACGCCAAGACGCTGACGATCGACGGGGCCTGGTCCTCAGTCGGCTCGGTGAACTTCGACAACCGGTCCTTTCAGCTCCAGGACGAGGTCACGCTGTGCATCAGCTCGCCCGAGTTCGCGCGCAAGCTCGACGAGCAGTTCGAGCGCGACCTCGAGCGCTCCGCGGAGATCGAGCTGCACCGCTGGAACGGGCGCCCGCTGCGTGCCCGCGCCAGCGAAGCGATCGTCCGCCTCGCCCGGCGCGAGCTCTAGAGCACCGGCCGGCGCTACGCCCGGCCGTGCTCCTCGGCCTCGCGGCGGTGCTCGGCGGCGTCGGCGCGTTCGGAATGGTGCTCGTCGAGGAACGCGATGATCTCGTCGGCATCGCCGGTGACCGCCGTCCCGTCGTCGAGCAGCAGCGCCGGGATCTCGTCGGTCCCGGTCTTGCGGCGCATCTCCTCGCGGTCGACGGGCGCGGCCGGTACCGGAACGGCCACGAAGCTCAGGCCGAGCTCGGTGCAGCGCTGGCGCACCCGGCTCGAGTACGGGCACCACTCAGCCTGATAGAGCGTGAACATCGCAGCGTTCAGGCCGCGCCGAAGCCGACCTTGTGCTCGTCGCGCGCGGTGCGCACGTAGACGACCTCGCCGAGGTTCAGCCGGATCGTGCCGTCGTCGACGGTGAGGTCGTGCCAGTCGCCGACCGCAACCGCCTGCAGCAGCCCGTCGAGCGCGTCGTCCTCGACGCGGACCGCGAGCACCTGCGCTGCGCCGGCGAAGCCGATCGTCACCCGCTGAAGCGCCATCAGTGCGCCTCCGCCGGCTGGACGATCTCGGTCAGCAGTCCGCCTGCGGTGGACGGGTGCAGGAAGGCGACGCGCGAGTCGCGGATGCCGATGCGCGGCGTCTCGTCGATGAGCCGCAGTCCCGCCTGCTTGAGCGCTGCGAGCGTAGCTTCGATGTCGTCGACCTGGTAGGCGACGTGGTGCATGCCGGGACCCTTCTTTGCGAGGAACTTGCCGACGGGAGTGTCGGGGCTCGTCGCCGCGAGCAACTCGATGTGGTTCTCGCCGACGTCGAGCAGGACCGCCTCTACGCCCTGCTCGGCGACCGTTTCGCGGTGCACGAGCTTCATGCCGTAGTCGCGCTCGTAGAGCTCGAGCGCCGCGTCGAGGTCGTCGACCGCGATGCCGATGTGATCGACCCGGTTGAACATGCCCCGCATCCTATTGGGGCCTGCAGCCCTGCAGGGCCGGCGGCAGGGCCGCTGGCGGCGCGCTCAACATGAGATGACTCTCAGGACCGCCTCATGGGCGTCTTATCAGGGACGGGCATCGTCGTCTCACACACCGTTCCCCCGACGTGAAGACGAGGCCCCCATGCCACGAGATCCAGGCCGCATCGCACGCATCTACGCAGAGGACGCCTCCGCGCTGCGCTCGCTGCGCCACGAGGCGCGCGCGCTGGCCGCGCTTTCGCATCCCGTCATCGTGCGCAGCTTCGACAGCGTGCTCGACGGGCCGCGGCCGCACCTGCTGCTCGAGCACCTCGAGGGGCGCACGCTGCGCTCGCTCATCCGGCGCGGTGGCCCCCTTCCAGCCGAGCAGGCGCTGCCGCTCGCGCTGCACGTGGCGGCGGCGCTGCACTTCCTCGCGCACGTCGGCTGGGTCCACCTCGACATCAAGCCCGACAACGTCATCATGGGTATCCCGCCGCGCCTGATCGATCTCAGCCTCGCGCGCCCGATCGACCGGGCAGCCGGCCTCTCCGGGCCGACGGGCACCGACGCGTACATGGCGCCCGAGCAGTGCGCGCCGGAGCGCTTCGCGGGCGCCATCTCCCCGGCGAGCGACATCTTCGTCCTGGGCGCGACGCTCGTCCACGCGCTGACGGGCGACCGGCCGTTCCCGCGCGACGGCGACGCCCGCCGCTAGCCGGTCCCCGAAGTGCGGTTTCCCCAGCTCGTGAGGGCCCCGGAGCCCATCCACGGCCGTGTCCCGCCGCCGCTCGCCGCGCTGCTGGAGCGGATGCTCGACTTCGACCCCACCGTCCGGCCGACCGCCGCCGACGTCGTCGCCCAGCTCGAGCCCCTCGTCGACACGCTGCCGCGCAAGCTCGTCCTCTCGCGTCGCGGGATGCGCCTGCGCTGAGTCGCCCGCTGCCGGCGGACGACGCGGCGCCAAAAGTCGTGCTGCTCCCGGCGCGAGCGGGAACGAGCAGCACATGACCACGAACGGCCCGCGCGCGGACAGGCGCAGGGGCCCCCGGCTGCGGGTGGCGATCCTCGCGGCGCTCGTCGCGAGCGGCGTGGCGCTGCTGGGCGTCGCCGCCGCACAGCCTCAGCAACGCGCGGCGGTCTCGAT
>DASYVZ010000180.1:0-2037 GCA_035936515.1 Solirubrobacteraceae bacterium
GTGGCGGCGCTGCCGGGGCACGCGCGACTGCACCCGCTGCAGAGCCCGCGCCGCGCGCAGGGCGCGCTGGAGCTCATGTACAACCTGCAGGAGGCGCTCGCCGAGATCGCCGGGCTGCCGCACGTCTCGCTGCAGCCGTCGGCGGGCTCCCACGGCGAGCTCGCCGGCGTGCTGCTCACCCGCGCCTATCACGCCGATCGCGGTGAGGAGCGCACGAAGGTGCTCACGCCCGACAGCGCGCACGGCACGAACCCCGCGACGGTCACGATGGCCGGCTACGAGGTCGTGAAGGTCGCACTGGACGCCGCGGGCGGCGTCGATCTCGACGACCTGCGCGCGAAGACCGACGAGAGCGTCGCGTGCCTCATGCTCACGAACCCGAGCACGCTCGGGATCTTCGACCCGAACGTCGAGGAGATGGCGCGCGTCGTGCACGAGGTCGGCGCGACGCTGTACTACGACGGCGCGAACCTCAACGCGATCATGGGCTACTCGCGACCGGGCGACATGGGCTTCGACATCGTGCACTTCAACCTGCACAAGACCTTCACCCAGCCGCACGGCGGTGGCGGGCCGGGCGCCGGCCCGATCGCGGTGTCCGACCGCATCGAGCCCTACCTGCCGCGGCCGCAGGTTGTGCGCCATGCCCCCACGAACGGCGGGCCGCCCATCTACGACCTCGACGAGCGGGGTGGACGGGAGTCCAAATCCATCGGGAAGCTGCGCGGCTTCCAGGGCAACTACGGCGTCTTCGTGCGCACGTACGCGTACATCCGCTCTTTGGGCGCCGAGGGCCTCAAGGACGTCAGCGAGGTCGCCGTGCTGAACGCCAACTACGTGTTGGCGCGGCTGCATGCCGAGGTGGGCGACCGCCTGCCGCTGGCGTTCGGCGAGCGCTGCATGCACGAGTTCGTGCTGAGCGGCGCCCCGATGAAGAAGGAGCTCGGGATCCGCACGCTGGATCTCGCCAAGCGCCTGCTCGACCACGGCATGCACCCGCCGACGGTCTACTTCCCGCTCGTCGTCGAGGAGGCGCTGCTCGTCGAGCCGACGGAGACCGAGACGCGCGAGACGCTCGACGCGTTCGTCGACGCGATCGTCTCGATCCTCGCCGAGGCCGAGGAGGATCCGCAGATCGCGCGCGACGCGCCCTACGGGACCCCGGTGCGGCGCCTGGACGAGGCGGGCGCGGCCAAGCGCCCGCGGGTGCGCCAGACGCTCTAGATGGCTCGCTTGCAGAGCTGGTCAGCCTGCCTGCAGCGCGGCGTGAAACCGGGCTCCGCCGCCCGCCGCCGTCTCGATCACCGAGCGAGCGCGTAGGCAGCTGCGCATGCGCCGCGGGCCGACGTCCTCGTCCAGGCGCACCGGCCGCCCGCCGGCGTCGAGCCAGACGAGGTCCAGCGCGAAGCGCATCGTCACCGTCTGCACCGAGCGGCAGGACGTGAGCAGCAGGCCGTGGTCTGCGGGCAGCGCGTCCAGCTTGGCGAGCCCGCGCATGCGCGACCGGCGGCTCGAGGCAACGATCAGCGTCAGGCCGCCGCGCAGCGCGCGGCGCTCGAGGCCGTCGAAGCGGTGGTCGAGTCGAGGCGCGGAGTTCTCGTGGCTCATGCCGGCACGCGCTGAACGCTAACGCGGCCGATCGCGCGCTTGCGGTGGCGTTGTCCGCGATGGCGGGCGCCACGCTCGCCTGATCCAGCGCCGGCGGGCGGTTCGGCGCCGTCCCAGTCCACCGCATCGAAGAAGGGGCTCGTGCGGTCGCGGTGCGCCGACGGTTGCACGTTGCGCCGCAGCCTGGCGCAGCGTAGGCTGCGCGCCCCGTGACGGGCGCCAGGGGCATCATCGGGGGATTGCGAGCCGCCCTCGGCGGGCTGCTCGCGGTGCTCGCGTGCGCGCCCGCCGCCTCGGCTGCACAAGCCCGTTACGACGCGCACACCGTGATCGTCAAGTACGCCGACCGCGCCTCGCCGTCGCAGCGCTCGCTCGCGGGGCGGCTCGCCGGCGTCGTCGAGACGGTCGGCACGGTGCGCGGCGTCGGCG
>DASYVZ010000181.1:0-3872 GCA_035936515.1 Solirubrobacteraceae bacterium
CATTCCGCCCTGTGAGGCCGATGCCGCGGGTCCACACTGGAGCCACGGGCCGGCGAGCACGAGCATCGCCGGGACGGCGAGGACCGCGGTGGCGGCGCTCAGCAGGGCGACGACGCTGACGCCGATCGCGGCGGCCAGCAGTGCCGTACCCGGCGACATCACCGCGGCGACGGCCATCGCGACGAGGATCGCGGCGGCGGCGGCGCCGACGGTTCGCGTCGTGGGGGCGGCAGCGGCGCCGACGGCCGACTCGATGTCGTCGTGGCGCCCGTCGTCGATCTCCTCGCGCAGACGCGAGACGAACAGCAGCGAGTAGTCGACAGCGAGCGCGAGGCCGACCATGCAGGCGACGGCGAGCGCGAAGGCATCCAGGCGCACGGCCGCGGCGAGCAGCGCCAGCGCGCCGGTCGACGCGGCGATCGTGGCGGCGCCGAAGACCGCCGGGATCGCCGCCGCCAGGGGAGAGCGGAAGACGAGCAGCAGCGCGAGCAGCAGCAGCGGCAGCGCGATGAGCTCCGCGCGGTGCACGGTCGCCAGCGACGAGCGGGTGCCGTCACGCGAGAGCAGCGGCAGGCCGGTGACGGTCGCGCGTACCGGTGCGGAGGTCGCCTCGTCGACGAGCCGCTGCGCGGCCGCGCTGCGGTCTGCGATCTGCTCGTGCGAGCCGCTGACGGACAGCAGCAGCAGCGCGCGGTCGCCGGACGGGCGCAGGGACGTGCGGCCCGACGACGTCGTCCATGGGCTGAGCACGCGCACCCCGGGGCGCTTGGCGAGCGTCGTCGCGAGCGCCTTGCCCTGCGTCTTGACGTCGGCCCGCGGGCCGCGCAGCAGGACGGGCACGGTTGCGGCGTCGCCGAAGTTCCCGCCGATCAGGGCACTCGCGCGAGAGGACTCCGAGCCGGAGACCTGCAGGCCGCCGGCCGAGAGGCGGCTGTCGATGCCCAGCCCGATGACGCCGAGCACGACGACGACGGTGACCCAGGCCGTCAGGACGGCCCAGGGGTATGTCGCGGCGAAGCGGGTCAGCGCAGGCGCGGGCCTGTCGCTCCCGCCGGATGGCGGCTGCATAGGTTGTCCCCTTGAAGCTCGTGAATGGCAGCTGCCCTGCCGCCGTGCGGTCTCATCGACTGGACGGGTGTCGGACTTGAGGGGGGATTTGTGGAGGTGGTCCGTGCACTTGTCGTCACGCGAGCCACGACTCGGGTGGAGCCCGACAGCCATCCACCGCGTGTGCGAACATGCGTTCGCATGCCGTCTGACCGCCCGTACACCGAGCTCCACGCCCATTCCGCGTACTCCTTTCTCGACGGCGCCTCTCAGCCGGAGGAGCTCGTCGCGGCGGCGATCGACCGGGGGCACGAGGCGCTCGCGCTGACCGACCACGACTCGCTATCGGGCTCGATGGAGTTCGCTCAGGCGGCGAAGGCGCTTGGCCTGCGGGCGATCCATGGGGCGGAGGTGACGCTCGACGATGGGCGCCATCTCACGCTGCTCGTGCGCGACGCGACCGGCTGGCGCAGCCTCTGCCGGCTGCTGACCCGCGCGCACGCCCATACGCGTGAGGGGCCGCAGCGCCATCGCTCCGAGCCGGCTGTCTCACTCGACGACGTCGAGGCGCACCACGCCGGCCTCGTCTGCCTCAGCGGCTGTGCGCGCAACGGCGTTCGCGACGAGCCGACGATCCGCCGCCTGCTGAGCGTCTTCGGCCGCGATGCCTTCCGCGTCGAGCTGCAGCGCCCGCTCGCACGCCACGACCGGGCGCTGAACCGCGGGCTGGCGGGGCTCGCCGGGCGGCTCGGCGTCCCTGCGATCGCGACCGGCAACGTCCACGCGCACTCGCGCGATCGCGCGTACCTGCAGGACGCCTTGGTGGCGATCCGCGAGCACACGACGCTCGATGCGTCCGAGCCGCTGCGGCGCGGCAACCACGCGCATGTACTCACGACCCCGCAGGCGATGGCGGCGCGCTTCGCCGACCATCCCGACGCCGTCGCCGAGGCGCACCGGCTTGCCGAGACGCTGACATTCGACCTCACGAGCGACCTCGGCTACCGCTATCCCGGCGCCGAGGACGTCAGCGCGAGCCGCGCGCTGGCCGAGGTCTGCCAGGCGCGCTTCGACGAGCGCTATCCGCGCGGCAGCGCGCACCACGAGGAGGCCAAGGCGCGCCTGGAGGAGGAGCTGCGCGTCATCGACAGCCTCGGCCTCGCCGGCTTCTTCCTGCTGCATCGCGACCTGCTCGAGCTCGCCCGCGAGGTCGCCGTGGAGGTGCGCGGCACGGGCAATGCGCGCTCGCTGCTGCCGCCGGGCCGCGGTCGCGGCTCGAGCGTCTCCTCGATCGTCTGCCATCTCACCGGCCTCAGCCACGTCGACCCGATCGCCAACAAGCTCCTGCTCGGGCGCTTTCTCAACGAGGAGCTCACGTCGCTGCCCGACATCGACCTCGACTTCCCGCGCGACGTGCGCGAGAAGCTCATCCCGCGGGTGCACGAGCGCTACGGCGCGGAGCGCTCCGCGCTCGTCGCGGCATTTCCGACGTATCGCGCGCGCGGCGCGATCCGCGAGCTCGGCAAGGCGCTCGGGCTGCCGCCGGGCGAGATCGAGCGCGTCGCGCGCGGCAGCGAGGGATGGTCGTCGTTCGAGGTCGACCGCGACATCGACCTCGCGCTCGGACCGGGGCGGCGGACCGGCCGCTGGCAGTGGCTCGTCAAGCTCGCCTACGAGGCCTACGGCCTGCCGCGCCACCTCTCCCAGCACTCGGGCGGGATGATCGTCGCGACGCGTCCGCTCGTGGACTGCGTCCCGCTCGTGCCGGCCGCGATGGAGGGCCGCCAGCTCGCGCAGTGGGACAAGGACTCCTGCGCCGACGCCGGCTTTCTGAAGATCGACCTGCTCGGGCTGGGCATGCTGTCGGCCGTCGAGCGCTGCGTGGAGCACATCGCGCAGCGCCGCGGCGAGCGAATCGATCTCAGCCGGATCGCGTACGACGACCCCGCGACGTACGAATGCATCCAGAACGCCGACACCACCGGCGTCTTTCAGATCGAGTCGCGCGCGCAGATGGGCTCGCTGCGGCGCACGCGGCCCGAGACGCTGGACGACATCACGATCCAGGTCGCGATCGTCCGGCCGGGACCGATCGTCGGCGGCGCCGTCAACCCGTACATCGAGCGCCGCCAGCGGCTGCGCGCCGATCCCTCGTACGAGATCCCCTACCTGCACCCGTCGCTCGAGCCGCCGCTGCGCGACACGCTCGGCACGATCATCTTCCAAGACCAGGTGCTCGAGGTCGCGCAGGCGTTCGCCGGCTTCAGCGTGGGGGAGGCCGAGGGCCTGCGCCGGGCGATGAGCCGCAAGCGCTCGGCTGAGGCGATCGAGGCCCACCACCAGCGCTTCGTCGAGGGTGCGATGGCCAAGCATCCGGACGTCACGCCGCAGCTCGCCGAGGAGGTCTTCGCGATGGTCTCGGGCTTCTCCGGCTTCGGCTTTCCGAAGGCGCACGGCGCCGCCTTCGGCCTGCTCGCCTACCAGTCGACGTGGCTGCGCGTGCACTACGGGCCGGAGTTTCTCTGCGCGCTGCTCGACGAGCAGCCGATGGGCTTCTATCCGCCCGACGCGCTCGTCCACGAGGCCCAGCGGCGCGGCATCGCGGTGCTGGCACCGGAGGTCAACGCCAGCGACATCGGCTGCACCGTCACGCCGGAGGGCGCCGTTCAGATCGGCCTCGGCTACGTGCTCGGCGTGCGCGCCGACGAGATCGCGGCGCTCGTCGCCGCCCGCCACGCGGGCGGCCGCTTCACCTCGCTGGAGGATCTCGCCTCGCGCGCGGGGGCGGGGCGGGCGGCGCTCGAGCGGCTCGCCTGGTCGGGCGC
>DASYVZ010000182.1:0-3760 GCA_035936515.1 Solirubrobacteraceae bacterium
GCGTTGAGGATCTTCTCCGGCGGCGTCGGGCGCTTGTAGAAGTCGAGCATGTTCTTCGAGCCCGACTGGATGCCCATGCGCACCCGGTTCATCCCGGCCCAGGACAGCAGCTCGAACTTGTCCTGGCGCACGTAGTTGGGAATCACGCCGTAGACGGCGAAGGGGATCTTCAGCTCGTCGTGCCACAGCTCGGCGAACTCCTCGAGCTGGCCGTAGGGGATCGCCATGAAGCTGTCGTCGTGGAAGGAGACCTGGCTGAGGTGCGGGAAGCGCGCCCGCGCGTCCTTGACCTGGTCGACCATGTAGCGCGCGCTCGGGTGGCGGATGCGCTTGTACTTCTTGTCGTTGGCGATGAACTTCGTGTTGCCGCAGTAGCTGCAGTGAAAGGGGCACCCGATCGACCACAGCGTCGTGTAGCCCAGGCCGTCGTTGAGCAGGTAGTCCTCGACGCCCATCTGCACGAAGCCCTGCCCGGGCAGGTAGATCTTCTCGCTGTCGGCGCCGTACTGCGGAAACGGCAGCGCCTCCATCTCGTTGGGTGACATGAGTGGCAGGAAATGGTTCTTGATGAGCTGGTCGCCGTTGCCGCTGCCGTTGCCATGACCAGCGGGCTTGAACCAGAAGTTCTTCGTGTTCGTGTAGTCGCGGCCTTCCTTGAACGCGGCGAGGAACTCCTCGAAGGCGAACTCGCCCTCGCCGGTGCAGATCGCGTCGACGTCCGCGAGGATCGCGTCCTCGGGCTGGATGATCGGGTGGATGCCGCCCCAGATCATGTAGACGGAGGGGTTGACCTCGCGGATGCGCTTGACGAGGCGGCGCGTGAGGTCGGCGTAGCCCGTCATCGACGAGAAGCCGATCAGGTCCGAGTCGGCCAGCCCCTGCGCCATCTCGTCGACCTGCTCGTCGCCGATGACCGCCTTGTCGCCCATCCCGCGCACCGCCGTCTTGACGCTGCGGTAGCGCTCGGTGGAGATGTAGAAGGAGTCGGTTCCCGGCTCGAGCTGTGCGACGTAGGCCGCCATCTTGCGAAAGCCGCAAGACGTGATCCCGTCCTCCAAGCAGACCATCCGTGTGCGCATGTGCGTCTCGTCTCTCCCGTGCCTGCGAGATCTCAGCCTACAACCAGCGTCAGCGGCCGTAGCGCTCGCGCGCGAGCACGAGCTGCTCGGGCAGCGCGATCCGCGGCGGCGGAGACGGATCGGCCAGCACCGAGACGGTCTCGGCGACGGAGAAGGTGATGGTGCGGGGCTCGCCGTCCTCGCCCGTGAGCGTGATCTCGTCGGGCGAGCTCGCGGTCAGCGTGCCCTTCATCCCGGGCTCGATGCGCGATTGCTTGAGGTAGTGCAGCAGGTCCTCGGCCTCGTTCTCGAAGCGCAGGATCGTGACGCTGGCGCCCTCGGACACGTCGGCCAGCGGCACGCCGTCGATCCGCTTGCCGGCGGTGATCGGGTGGCCATGCGGGCAGGTCTTCGCGTTGCCGATCGCCGCGAGCATGCGCTCCTCGAGGACCGGGCTCATCGCGTGCTCGAGGCGCTCGGCCTCCTCGTGGACCTCGTCCCACGGGATCCCCAGGACATCGGTCAGGAAGCGCTCGATGAGGCGGTGGCGGCGCACGACGCCCTCGGCGTGCTCGAGGCCGCTCTCCGTAAAGCTGATCTGCTTGTCCTGCGCGCGCGTGATGTAGCCGTCGCGCTCGAGGCGGCCGATCATCTCGTGCACCGTCGGCGCCGAGAGCTGCATCGCCCGGGCGACGTTCGCGCCGGTCATCGGAAGCTTGGCCTCCTGCAGCCAGAACAGCGTCTGCAGGTACTCCTCCTCGGCGACTGTGGCGTGCTCGGTGGCCATCGGCTGCGATCGATCCTACCGGCCGCGGTGAGGCCCGGGGGAACGTCGTCGCTGCGGGTCCCATTAGAGTCGCGGGCCGATGCAGATCGGATCTGGCACGCGCGCGCTCGTGACCGGCGCTTCGCGCGGAATCGGCCGGGCCGTCGCCCGGGCGCTCGCCGACCGCGGCGCGACGGTGGGCCTCGCCGCGCGTTCCACGACCAAGCTCGAGGCGCTCGCCCGCGAGCTGCCCGGGACGCATCACCCGCTGACCTGCGACGTGGCGCTGCCGGCGTCGATCGCGACCGCCATCGAGGAGTTCGCCGGCGTCGGCGGTGGGCTGGATCTGCTCGTCGCCAACGCCGGGATCGCCTACTACGAGCCGATCGCCGAGCAGAGCCTCGCGAGGATCGAGCAGATGACCGAGGTCAACTGGCTCGGGACCGTCTACACGGTCAAGGCCGCCCTGCCCTTCCTGCTCGACGGCGGCGGGCACATCGTGGTCATGTCCTCGGGGGTCGGGCTGCGCGGCTTCCCGGGCGCCGCCGCCTACAGCGCGACGAAGGCCGCACAGCGGATGTTCGCCGAGGCCCTGCGCCACGAGCTGACCGGCACCGGCGTCTCGGTGACGACGGTCTATCCGGGCGAGATCCGCACGTCGCTGCACGACCACGATCAATCGCGCATGCCGGGGTGGTACCGCGGCGGTCCGAACGCCGCGACGGCCGAGGCGCTGGCGACGCGGATCGTCAAAGCCGTCGAGCGCGACAGCCGCCACCTGCACTACCGCCCGCTCGTCAAGGGAATGGGCATCCTCCACGGCGTGTGGCCGGGCGCGGCCGACCGCGTGCTGCGACGCCTGCGCGGCGACACCGCGGCACCGCGGCGCTGAGCGACTGCAAAACGGCGGCTCAGGCGCGCGCGTCTGGCGCGCGGCGCGGGCGTGGCACTGCAGGGCAGGCGCTACCCGCGCGGGGCGCCCGGCGGTAGGTTCTGCACGT
The DNA here is from genome assembly GCA_035936515.1 of Solirubrobacteraceae bacterium. GTDB lineage: Bacteria > Actinomycetota > Thermoleophilia > Solirubrobacterales > Solirubrobacteraceae > CADCVQ01. The sequence goes on from DASYVZ010000182.1 coordinate 2,826, forward strand.
GTCGCTCCCGCTCACGCCACCGCTGCTGCCCCAGCTGGCGCGCCCGCGTGCGAGCCTGCCCGAGGGTGAGGGCTGGGCCTACGAGCCCAAGTGGGACGGCTTTCGCGCGATCGCGTTCGTCGACGGCGACGAGACGTACCTGCAGTCGCGCAACGGCAAGGCGCTGTCGCGGTACTTCCCCGAGGTGTCGTTTCCGCCCGGGCGCTATGTCGCCGACGGCGAGCTCGTGGCGGCTTCGTTCGACACGCTGGGCCAGCGCATCCACCCGGCGGCGTCGCGGATCGCACGGCTGGCCGAGGAGACACCGGCGCGGTTCGTCGCCTTCGACGTGCTCGCGCTCGAGGACGAGGTGTTGCTGCAGTGCTCCTTCGAGCAGCGCCGCGCGGTGCTCGAGGGCATCTCCGGGCTCGAGCTGACGCCCGTAGAGCGCAGCGCCGACCGTGCGCAGCGCTGGCTGCACGAGGAGGAGGGCGTGATCGCCAAGGAGCTCGCCGCGGCGTACTGTCCCGGCGAGCGGCGCGGGATGGTGAAGATCAAGCGCGTGCGCACGATCGACGCCGTCGTCATGGGCTGGCGGCCGGGCAAGAAGGAGGGCACCGTCGGCGCGATCATCCTCGGCCTGTACGACGACGAGGGGCGGCTGCGCGAGATCGGCCACTCCAGCGGCTTCACCGCGAAGCGCAAGGCCGAGCTCGTCGAGGAGCTGCGGCCGTATGAGACGGGGGAGCGCGGCAGCGGCGAGCCCTCGCGCTGGACGCACGGCCGCGACCTCGAGTGGGTGGCGCTGCGACCGGAGCTCGTCGTCGAGGTGACGTTCGACCACGTCTCCGACGGGCGCATCCGGCACGGCACGAAGGTCCTGCGCTGGCGCGACGACAAGTCGCCAACGGAGTGCTCGCTCGCGCAGCTCGGGTCCTGAGCGCCGGCGGCGCGGC
>DASYVZ010000183.1:0-2123 GCA_035936515.1 Solirubrobacteraceae bacterium
GTCTCGGGCCGGTAGATCACGCCGATGGCGCGTTCGAGCAGCGAGATGGACGACTCGTCATCGCCCCACTGGTCCTCGCCCAGGGGCAGCAGCAGGCGCTCGAGCCCTGTTGCGTGCAACGCCGCCTCCCAGCTGGCCGCCAGCGCTGGGCGGACGCGCTTGCGCTCCGCCGGTGCGTCCCAGTCCGATGCCGCCGTCACGGTGCCCTCGTGCGTCGTGAAGCCGATCAGCCGCGCCTCTGACCCGTAGCTCTCACGCGCGAGCTGGCCGAGGTTCAGCTCGCCGCGCTCGGACATCTCGGTCATGCGCGCATCGCCGATATGGGAGTTGTGTGCCCAGACGACCACCTTGCCGTCTGCGCCGAGATGGCGGCGCAGCGCGTCGAGCGTCTCGGCCATATGGCCATCGCGCAGGTTCCATGAGCCGGCGCGCCCGCGGAACATCGCGCGGTAGTAGCGCTCGGCGTTCTGGACCAGGCGGGCGTTCTGCTGTGCGAAGAAGTGAGCGTCGTGTGGTACTCGGCCGTCGCGGGCGGCCAGCTCGGAGGCGCGTTGCTGGAGCTCGACCAGCTGCTCGACGACCTGACCCTCGCAGGGCTCCACCGTGCCCACAGCGGTCGCGTACCCGTAGGCCGGCATCTCGCCGCCGAAGTGGTCAAAGCACGCGTAGCGCTCCCGCGCGCGGCCCGCGGCCTCCGGGTCGATCTGGTCCAGGTAGCGGATGATCGCCTCGACGGAGGCCTGCAGGCTGTAGAGATCGAGCCCATAGAAGCCGACGCTGTCCGTGTCGCCGCCCCGCCGTGCGTTGTGATCGCGCAGCCACTCGACGAAGTCGACCACGTCGGTGTTGCGCCACATCCAGGTCGGGAAGCGGCGAAAGTCCTGCAGCGCCTGCTTGGCGTCGGCGTCACCGCTGGCGCCTCGCACGTAGGAGTTGATGCGGTAGGCATCGGGCCAGTCGGCCTCGACGGCGACGGCCTGAAAGCCGCGCTCCTCGATGAGTCGTCGCGTGATCGCCGCCCGCTCGGCGTAGAACTCGTGGGTGCCGTGCGACGCCTCTCCGAGCAGCACGACGTCGGCGTCGCCGACGAGGTCGAGCAACGTCTCGTGGTCGGCGCTCGAGCGGGGGTCATGCCACGGGACCGCGGCATCGAGGATCCTCCCTGCCGGCCGCTCGGCGTCAGCGCTCATCGGCGCCGGCCTCCTTGAGCAGCCGCCGGACCTCGTCATCGGTCGTCGCAGCGAAGTCCTCGTACCACAGGCCGACCGCGAAGAACGGCTCGGGCGTGTGCGCGCAGACCATCTCGTCGACGCAATACTCGAACGCCGCGCACGTCTCCACAGACGACACCGGCACCGCGCCGACGATCCACTCGGCCCCGTGCTCGCGCAGCGCGGCGACGGCAGCGCGCATGCTGGCGCCCGTGGCCAGGCCGTCATCGACGAGGATGACGGTCCGGCCTGCGATCGACAGCGGGGGGCGCCCGTCGCGGTAGGCCTGCTCGCGCCGCGCGAGCTCGATGGCCTCGCGATCGGCGACCTTCTCCACGTCCTCCTCCGAGAGGCCGTAGGCGTCGACGACGCGGCGGTTGAGAACCCGTGCGCCGCCCGACGCGATCGCTCCCATGGCAAGCTCCTCGCGTCCGGGCGCGCCGAGCTTGCGCACCACGAAGACGTCGAGCGGAGCGTGCAGCGCCCGCGCGACCTCATAGGCGACCGGCACCCCACCGCGCGGCAACCCGAGCACCACCACGTCGTCGCGGTCGCGATAGTGGCGCAGCCGGGCGGCGAGCTGGCGGCCCGCGTCGGCCCTGTCGGTGAAGAGCGCCATCGCCGTCAGCTGCCGTCCTGCGGGCCGGGGAGGTGGCGGACGAACCAGTTGCCGGCCAGGTCGGCGACCTGCTCCAGAGCGCCGGGCTCCTCGAACAGGTGCGTTGCGCCCGGCACGATCTCGAGGGCCTTCTCGCTGCGAAGCGCCCCCAGCGCCTCCTGGTTCATGTCGATCACCGGACGATCGTCGCCGCCCACGATCAGCAGCGTCGGGGCGCGCACGTCCTCGAGAGCGCCGCCGGCCAGGTCCGGCCGGCCGCCGCGCGAGACGACGGCGCCGACGGCATCCGGCCG
>DASYVZ010000184.1:0-2285 GCA_035936515.1 Solirubrobacteraceae bacterium
CCTTCGCGCGGCGGATCGTCGGCTGGCGGGTGTCGCGCACCGCCCAGACCGGCTTCGTCCTCGACGCCCTGGAACAGGCGTTGCACGACCGGCGCCCGATCGACGGTGATCTCGTTCACCATAGCGACCGCGGCGTGCAGGGCGGATTCAAGCGGTCGTCGCAACACGAGCTGTGTGAACTGATCGTAGGAACTGGTCCAGGCTCTCGGCAGGCGTCCTCCAGCCGAGGGTCTTGCGGGGCCGGGCGTTGAGGACGGCCGCCACGGCCACGAGGTCGTCGGCGCGGTGCACGCCGAGGTCGGTCCCCTTCGGGAAGTACTGGCGCAGCAGCCCGTTGGTGTTCTCGTTCGTGCCGCGCTGCCATGGGCTGTGGGGATCGCAGTAGAAGACGCGAAGCCCGGTCTCGACCCGCAGGGACGCGTGCTGCGTCATCTCCGCCCCCTGATCCCAGGTCAGCGACCGTCGCAGCTGCTCCGGCAAGGTCGTGATCGTGCCCGTGATGGCGTCGCGGACCGCCTCGGCGCCATGCCCGGCGAGCGCCGGCCCGTTCCTGGCGCGCGGTCCGCTGCCATGGCCCGCCATGCGGGGCAGGTGGAGCAGGATCGTGAACCGCGTCGTGCGCTCCACCAGGGTGCCGATCGCCGAGCTGCCCAAGCCCAGGATGAGATCGCCCTCCCAGTGGCCCGGCACCGCCCGATCGGCCGCCTCCGCCGGGCGTTCGCTGATCATGATCTCGGGGGCGACGAAGGACTTGCCCCGTCCGCGGGTGCGCGCCCGCGGCGCCCGCAACGCACGCCCGGTGCGCAGGCAGGCGGTCAGCTCGCGGCGCAGCGCCCCCCGGCCTTGCACGTACAGCGCCTGGTAGATGGCCTCGTGACTGATGCGCATCGTCCCGTCGTCGGGGAAGTCGAGCCGCAGCCGGCGAGCGATCTGTTCCGGGCTCCACGCCGTGGCCCACCGTCGGTCCTGCCGACGCCCGGGCCGACGGCCTCTCCACGTCACGACCGGTCCGTGGATCGCCGCCCCGCTCGGGGCGACGACCACACCAGACAGCCGGTCTTGAACGTAACGCCGCAGCGCCGCGTCGGCCGCCAGTTTCGCCGGCTTCGGACGGCGGGCGGACCGGTCGGCGTGCCATTGCGCGGTCGTGGCCCGATACGCCAAGCCGCCGCCGCGCGTGGCCGCGTTGCGGCGCAGCTCGCGCGAGATCGTGGACGGCGCCCGCTCCAGCTGGCGGGCGATCCCCCGCACGCCGTACCCTTGAGCGCGCAAGAGAGCGATTTCCTCCCGCTCCGCGAACGACAGATAGCGCCCCGACAGCGGCTTCGACGACCGCGAGAGGTGTGACGGTGGCATGCCGCCCGCCCTCCGGAACCACCGGCCCCCCACGGCTGGCGACACCCCTGCGTCAGTCGCAGCGTCTTCGCTCGAGCGCCCCGCCGCGATGGCCGTCCAGAACCGCAGCTGATCCTCGCGCTGCGCCGCCGAGGGCCGGCCTGGCGAGCGCAACGCGCCTCGCCCGGACCGATCCGAGCGCCGCTTCCGAATGGCCATCGCAACCCCCTCTGTCGAGGTGTTGCGACGACCGCTTGAATCCGCCCAGTACACCCCGCTCGCCTTCGGCGCGCGGTGCCGCGAGGCCGGCGTGCGGCCGTCGACGGGCTCGGTCGGCGGTATGACAACGCGCTGTGCGAGGCCTTCTTCGCCACGCTCGAGTGCGAGCTGCTCGACCGGCGCCGCTTCCGCTCCCAAGCCGAGGCCCGGCTGGCGGTCTTCAGCTTCATCGAGGGCTGGTACAACCCGCGCCGGCGGCATTCCGCCCTCGGCTACCTCTCGCCCGTGGAGTATGAAAGGGTCCGGGCCGGAGCTTGAACCCCAAGCCGTCACCCGTCCACCAAACCGGCTCTCCCGCACTTTGCGTGGAAAAACCGCGGTGAAGTGAGCTAGCCGATGACGGCACGGGCATGCAGGACAGGGCATGGACCAGCTCTGTCCTGCGCCGGGCTGTCGCGTCGACCGGGTGGTGCGCGTTGGCCCGCAAACGATCCGTGTCGTCGCCCATGGCTGTCGCGATCACGCCCGCTGTCCCGAGTGCGGTCGCGTCAGTCACGCCGTGCACGGCCGCTACGACCGTCACCCCGCCGACCTGCCCGTGTTCGGCCGCGAGGCCACCCTCGGCCTGCGCGTGCGCCGGTTCTACTGCCGCACCGCGGACTGCCCGCGGCGCACCTTCACCGAGCGTCTGCCGGGTCTGCTCGCGCCCCGCGCCCGCCGCACGCGGCGGC
>DASYVZ010000185.1:0-5554 GCA_035936515.1 Solirubrobacteraceae bacterium
GACCTCATCAGCGGCATCGAACAGATCCTCGGCCGCAAGATCACCGCGTTCATGAGCGACAACCACATCGACCCCGACATCGCCGTCGAGGTGTTCGTGCTCACACCCGCTGACGCCTGACCCACAAGGCACCCCGTCCACGCAGCGCAACGAAGACACCCGGCGAGGCGATCGGCGGCGCCACCCCGACGCCCCGGCAGACGCATAACCCGGCGTCGAAGGCGGCCTCCCAAAGCTTCCGCCAGCCACACACGACCTCGCGGCGCTGGCACAGCGAACCCAGCCGGTGCGTTGGCTTCCTGATGCGGCCGAAGCGCCGACCGAGCGCCGACCGCGTCCCGCTTGACGTTCGGCAGTGGGACGAGCCGGCGCCTCGTCAGCGCCCGTTCGGGGTCGCGCTGGAGGACCGGCTATCGAGTCGAGTTCCACGACTTCGTCGGACTCCGCTGAGCGGCCCATTTGCTGGGATGGTCACAGCAGCGGCCCGTTCAGCGGGACCCCCCGAGCGAGACCGCTTGCGCCACGTCTCGAGCGGTCTCGGGCGCGCAGATGGGGGAGGGGCACGCGCTTGCCGCGGGGCACCGCGTGCGCGGCGTAGACTCGCTGTATGAGCGCGCCTTCACAGCCGCCCGAGTTCGGGGACGCCGGCGTCGTCGTCTACGACAGCGGGGGCGCCGGCACGTCGTGCCGTATCGACCGGACGGCGCCTACCTGGAGGCGCTGCGAGGTGGAGCTGCCGCCCGCGACGCCAGGCTACCGCTGCATGAGGTTCTCGACGAGATCGGCGGCTTGGGCGGGCAGCTGGATGAGTTCGAGCCGGCGTTCACGCAACCGTCGCGGTGAGCGGTCGCCCGCGGCATGAGATCGCTGCGATCCTCCAAGAGCTGGACGCCCGCGGCGTGCAATACGTCGTGATCGGCGGCGTCGCCGGCCGCGCGCACGGCGACCCAACCGTCACCTACGACCTGAATATCACGCCCGCGGCGTCACGCGAGAACCTGAACCGGCTCGCCGCCGCCCTTGACGACCTGCGTGTCGGGCTGCGCGTGCCCGACCTCGACGAACCGATCGCCTTCGAGTTCGACGCGACGTCGATCGCGCGGTTCACGACGCTCACGACCCGCGGTGCATACGGCGACCTCGACGTCGTGCTGCGGCTGGCTCCGGCGCTGTCGCTGCGGTCCGCCGGCACGTCCGTCTAACCGAGGCCTGGCGCATCGCCACCACCGTCACCGATCCCGGTTCGATCGCACAGCTGCTCGACTACCGCAGGCAGGTCGCCGAGCTCTATGCCGAGGTCCGCGCGGCCGCGGACCCTGCGCAAGCGCACGCCCTGTGGTCGGCGGCGCGCCGCCGTCTGTATGCCGAGCACCCTCAGTCGCCGCTACCGGCGCCCGAGCGCGAGGGGTTCGGCGGCCCGCATGTCTGGGACTACGATCCGAGCTGGCGACTGCTGGCTAGCGTCGAAGCAGCGACTCAGGAGACATTCGAGCTGCCCGCTAGCGACGGCGCGACGATGCGCTTCACCCGCTTCGCGCGCGCTCGCACGGAGCGGGTGTCGCTGGATCTGTTCTGGCTGGATGCCTACGGCGGCGGGCTGTTCGTCCCGTTCGCCGACGCGACCAGCGGCGAGCACTCCTACGGCGCCGGGCGCTATGCGCTGGACACGATCAAGGGGGCCGACCTCGGCACCGAGCGCGGGCTGCTCGTGCTCGATCTGAACTTCGCCTACCAGCCGTCGTGCTCCTACGACGACCGCTGGATGTGCCCGCTCGCGCCACCCACCAACCGTCTGAACGTCGCGGTGCGCGCGGGCGAGCGGCTGCAGGGCTCGTAGGCGGACCATTCCGTCGAGGTGTCCGTTGCGACGGGGCACTCTCGACGCGGCCGCGAGCGACGCGGCCGTTCGCCGCATCGTGCCGGTAGGGGACCGGTTGCGACATGTCGACTCACCCCCCACCCCCACCGCAGAGCAACCTCGCTGTGGGGGCATGACCGCCCGAGCGCGGTCCTCCGCGAGCTGCTCACACGTCGGGCGCGGCGTCGAAGGGCGATGCCTCCTTGCGGTCGAGCTGCCAGGCCCGGCGAGCAAGCTCGGCCGACGCTGCCGCGTTGCGGCTGGCTCGACTGGGGTCCGCCACCGTGCTAGACATGGCCATGCACCCGCTCGACCCTCCGGCGTCCGCGAGCGGGAAGGGTCGCTTGCGGTTGCGGGTTGCAGCTGGCCTCTTCGCCGTGTTCTGGGGGTACGTGTTCTTCGGCCTCATCGACCTTCTGGCGTTCGCGATGCGCGAGGCCTTTCACGCGACGTTGCTGTTGGAGACGGGCTGGGGATTGCTCTTTTTCTTTCTCGTCGCAGTACCGCTGGTCGCAGTGGCCGTGCGGGCGTCAGCCGTCTTTTCGTCAGCGCTCGCGCAGGTGGCGCTGGTCGCCGTCGCCGTGATTGCCGCGGCCGTGCTCAGCGCGTCACCTGAGCATATGCTCGTGGCGGCCGGGCTGCTTGGCACGGTCGCAGCGCTCGTTGTTCTCGCTGGAGATCGCCCGTGGGCTGTGATGGCGAAGTGGCGCTGGTCTGCCGTACCAGGGGTGCTCGTGATCCTCGCGCTCGCCCCATGCTTGGCGTATGCGTGGGAGGCGGCACGCATGACGGGCAGCACCGCGGTCATCGACGTCATGTGGGGACTCGATCACTGGCCCGTGCAGGCCGCGCTGCCGCTCGCGCTGCTGCTGACCGGCGCGCTGGCCGCGGGCCATCCGCCCGGGTGGCGCCTGCCGACCTGGTCGGCTGGCATTGCCGCTGTGTGGTTCGCAGTGGTGTGCAGCCTCGAGCCGAACCTCGCCGGTTCGGTGAGTCGGCCATGGGCCACCGTCACATTTCTGTGGTCGGCAGCGTTTATCGCCGCGACGCATCTCACCGCGAGGCGAGCTCGGCTGGTGCAGCCGCGCCACCCCCCGGGATAAACGGCGCGATCGGCACGCTCAGACGACGCCGCGCCTTGATGACGTCGCTGACTCGGCCGCTCCTGGAACGGCAGCCTGAGCAGCGACCCGCTGCCCGCCCTCCGGCAGTTTCGCCGGGCCCCATCCGATAGCCGTTCGGCTGACGGAACGGATGTGGCACGATCAGCGGCGATGCCGGCCGCTGCCCTTCGCAGGACGATCCCTGCCCTCCCGGTCCGTGACATGAGCGCAGCAGTCGCTTGGTATCGGGAGCGCCTCGGCTTCGAAGCGCGACACGAAACGGACGGTTTCTCGGTCCTCGTACGCGACGACGCCATCCTTCACTTGTGGGCTGCCTCGGATGAGAGCTGGCGCTCTCGTGAAGACCTGAGCCAGCAGCCGGTCCGCTCAGGCGCTGAATCGTTCTTGGCCGGTACGGCAAGCTGCCGCATCGAAGTCGACGACGTCGACGCCCTCTTCGATGAGCTGTCGGCGGCTCAGGTCCTTCATCCCGTCTCTGTGGCCGGTGTCACCGTCACCGACTTCGGAACCAGGGAGTTCGCGACAGTCGACCTCGACAACAACGCGCTGGCGTTCTTCTCGCGAGACAATCGCTGACGCCGACGTCGGGCTGGACGACCCGCGCGAGCCGTCTCCGCCGCAACGTCGTCGATGAGGGTCCCCCACCTGCGAGTCCCGCTGAACGTGCCGTTCGTGGCAGGACCTCAGTCACCGCGCCGCTTCGCCGCCTCGGAGGATCGGAAGAGCTCTGCCCGGTATGGGGTTCGAATGACGGCACGGGGTGCGAGGCTCGGTGGCTCGTCGGCGGCGAGGACGTCTTCGTCGGCCGGTACCGTTTGAGCTCGTGAGTCGCTCGTCTGATGATTCGATTGCGCAGCTCGAGCATCAGCTCGAGGGGGCGGAGCGCACGCTGTCGGGCATGGGAACGCTTGACGCTCAGCAGGCCGATCGCGTCGCGCAGCGCATGGACCGCCTCGCCTCGCAGCTGCTCGAGATCAGTGCGCCGCTACCGATCGACGGCGTGCACCAGCGGCTTGGCATCGCGCCCGTGGGCCCGGATGAACTCCAGTCGCTCGCCGATCAGATGGGTCCTCGCGACGGCGAAGGCTGAGGGTGGCGAAGCGTCAGCGCCTCGCCGTCCGCTTTGACGAGCAGGTCTGGAGCGAGGCGATCCGCGGCTTCTCCGGGCGACCGCTTCAGATCGCGACGAGCGCACGCGCGCAGCTCGAACGTGATGGAGTGGCGCTCGCCTCGCTGCGGCCCTGCGAGGCGCTCGGTCCCGACCGCACCGAGCTCGGCGGCTGCGCGAAGCTGTATCTGCCAATCACCGACGAGCCCCCATCGCAGCGGCCCTTCGCGTTTGTGCTGCAGCTGACGCGCGATAGGCAGGACCAGACGCTCGTGTGGCTGTTCATCGCGTTCGGACACCGACATCCAGGCGCCGGCATACGCAGCGCCTATCAGCGCGCACATCGACAACTGCACGGACGATTTCCGTCGTAGCCGCTTCGTGAAAAGCGTCTTCGGGTCCGTCCCACAAGTTCGCTCTACGCGCCGCGCACCCGAGTGAAGTCGGCGTCCCGCTTGCCGTGCGGCTGCGGGATTGCTCAGACGCAAGAAGGCCGGCGCACCGAGCGTCGTCTGTCGATTCGAGGGTTCGCTCAAGGGTGTCCGGGTCGGTCCCGTAATCACCGGGGTTGGCACCAAACAGCCCGTCCAAGTCCGGGTCCCAGCAGAGGTTCGCCTACGGGACGAGCCGGGTCGTCGCTCAACGCAGGCCGGTGCCGCGCTGAAGGACCGGCTTAGCGAGCCTGTACGGCGACGGGCGCTCAATTCCGCGTGTGACGCCGCGCCACCATGACCCCGGCGATCAGCGCAACCACGATGGCCACGATCATCGGGATCGGATACGCGCCGTTCAGCCAGTTCGAGATCGCGCCGCACTCAGCGTCTCGGCAGGACAGGCCTTCGCCGTTCGCCATGGCCCATCCCGCCGCGATAAGAACGGCGATGCCGTAGACGCCGGCTGCGGTGACGACGAACCACACCGCGCCACGGATCGGATGACGCGTCATCTAGACACCGTACCGCGGCACTCTCGTCCCAGCTGGCGTTCCGCTGAGGGACCGGCTTGCGGGCCTCGCATGGCGGCGGCGTGTCAGTGGGGCATCCCGAAGGATGCACGAGCGAGGCGATCGCCGTTCTCCGCCTCACCCTGCCGGGTCTTGCTATCCGGGGGACGGAAGCAGTCCGATCTGCTGAAGGAGCCCGAGGTCGTCGCGACTTCCCCAGTGTTCGACGATCTTGCCGTCAGCAATCCGCCAGATGTAGATGTGACGGACGGCAAATGTCCTGCCGCTGGGTTCACGGCCCAAGAGCGGGCCATTGTGGGTTCCGCTCATCGTCACAAGTTGGACGACCTTGTCGCCCTCGGCGATCTCATCCTCGATGTCGAACCGAAGGTCACCGAAGGCAGCCAGCAGCCGCGTTGCAGTCCGCTTGACGCTCTCGGGACCGGTGGACTGCTCGGCGTGGGCGGGCTCGTGGTCGACGAAGGCTGGATGGACGAGCTCGTCCGCGAGCTCGAGCGTAC
>DASYVZ010000186.1:0-5116 GCA_035936515.1 Solirubrobacteraceae bacterium
GATCATCGGAGGGCCGCTCGGTAAGGATCAAGCGATCGCGCTCGGCGTGATCTTCGTCGGCGGCGCCTTCATCGGCCGCCGCGCCGCACGGAGGCTCGCCACCCGCGCCAGCGCGGCCGAGCGCTGTCTGTTCATCGGCCACGAGGTCTCTTACAGGCGCTTGGCAACGGCCTTCACGCGTCACGACCTGCCTTCCGTCCTTGTCGGCTACGCCCCAATTGAGCAGGTGCTCGACGCCCTCAGGGCCGCGCCTCGCGACGAGGTCGCGGTACTACGAGAGCTCGTCGCCGCCGAGCGAGCTCACCGGATCATCATCGGCCCGCACGCGATGTCGAACACCGCGACGTTTGAGCTCGTCGACGGCGCGCGTCGGGCGGGAGCGCGCGTCTCGCTGCTGCCGGACATGCTCGAGGTGGTCGGCTCGTCGGTGGACTTCGACGACCTCTACGGCATCACGCTGCTCGGCGTGCGCCACTCGCAGCTCAGCCGCTCCTCGAAGCTTCTCAAGCGCAGCTTCGACGTCGCCGGGGCCGTGCTGTTGCTGATCCTCGCCGCTCCGTTGATGGCCATGATCGCCATCGCTATACGGATCGACTCGAGGGGTCCGATCCTCTTCCGGCAGTGGCGGATAGGCCGCGTCGGAAAGCCGTTTCAGATCGTCAAGTTCCGCACGATGATCCCGGACGCCGACGCGCTCAAGGACGGTCTGCGCGAACTCAATGAGGCCGAGGGCCTGTTCAAGATCACCGATGACCCGCGAATCACCCATATCGGCAGGGCGCTGCGGCGCACCTCGCTCGACGAGCTGCCCCAGCTGTTCAACGTGCTACTCGGTCAGATGAGCCTCGTCGGCCCGCGCCCGCTCGTGGCCGACGAGGATGGTTGCATCCTCGGCGCGCACCGAGAGCGCCTCCGCCTGACGCCCGGCATGACCGGCCCGTGGCAGGTATCCGGATCGGCGCGCATCCCGCTCGAGGACATGGTCAAGCTCGACCACCTGTACGTCTCCAACTGGACGCTGTGGGCAGACTTGAAGATTCTGCTGCGAACAGTGCCGTTCGTCTTCGGCTCACGCGGACTGTAGCGTCATCGCCTTGCCCGCCCTCTCGGGCACGTTCCGTTCACGCACATGAACAAAAAAAAACCGAGTGGCCTATTGCGCGAGCGCTGCCCCGCCGGGATGCTCCGAGCGCCTCCTGCGGGTAGTTCATCCTCGCGCGAGGCAGTCACCTCATGCAAGAGCTAACCGCCTACCGCACCGAGCGCGATGTCGACCGGCCGACACAGCCGGCGGGCTCCTCTGCGACCCTCGTCGTCACCCCGCCCCTGCGCGGCGACCCGGAGCGGCCGCCCGTTGCGCAGATCGCGCGTGAGGTCAGCCTTGAGAGCCGCCGTCGTGAGCGCCGACTGCGCCGCGCCCTCGCGCTGGTCGACATCCTTGCGCTCGCCACCGCCTTGCTGGTCCCCGTCACGCTCGCGTCGCCTGATGCGCTGCATCCATCCGGGCTGCTGTTGTTTCCGGCGCTGGTTGCAGCCGCCAAGCTGTTCGGCCTCTATGACAGCGACGATCAGCGCATCCGCAAGACAACCGCAGAGGAGCTGCCGCGGCTCGCACAGCTGGGGACGCTCGTGGTGCTGGCCATCTGGTTGGGCGACCGACTGCTCATCGGAGGACCGGCTGGCAAGATGCAGTCGATCACCGTTGGGCTGATCTTTGTTGCCGTCGCCTCGATCGGTCGTCGCACGGCTCGCAGGGCAGCCAGCCACGGCGTTGAACGCGAACGTTGCCTTCTGGTCGGTGACAGGATCTCCTATCAGCGTCTGGCGACGATCTTCGAGCGCCACCACCTGTCCTCCAGCCTTGTCGGCTACACACCGCTCGAGCAGGTCCTCGATGCAGTTCGAGCCGCGCCCGGGTCCGAGGTCGGGGTGCTGCGAGAGCTTATCGCCGCCGAGCGAGTTCACCGGATCATCATCGGCCCGCACGCGATGTCGAACGCCGCGACGTTCGAGCTCCTCGAAGCCGCGCGCGGGGCGGGAGCGCGCGTTTCCCTGCTGCCGGACATGCTGGAGGTCGTCGGCTCGTCAGTGGACTTCGACGATCTGTACGGGGTCACGCTGCTGGGCGTCCGACATGCGGATCTCAGCCGGTCTTCGCAGTGGCTCAAGCGCGCGTTCGACGTTGTCGGCGCCACGCTCGTGTTGGTCGCGACGGCGCCGGCGATGGCGATGATCGCGATCGCCATCCGGCTGGACTCGCGGGGCCCCGTGCTCTTCTGCCAGCCACGGATCGGGCGGGCGGGCGAGCCGTTTCGCATCTTCAAGTTCCGCACCATGCAACAGGGGGCCGACCGGCTCAAGGACGGTCTGCGCGAACTCAATGAGGCCGAGGGCCTGTTCAAGATCACCGATGATCCGCGAATCACTCGCATTGGCAGGGCGCTGCGGCGCACGTCGCTCGACGAGCTGCCGCAGCTGTTCAACGTGCTGCTCGGTCAGATGAGCCTCGTCGGCCCGCGCCCGCTCGTCGCCGACGAGGATGGGCGCATCCTCGGCGCGCACCGTGGCCGCCTGCGCCTCACCCCAGGGATGACCGGCCAGTGGCAGATCTCGGGCTCGGCTCGCGTTCCGCTTGAGGAGATGGTCAAGCTCGATCACCTCTACGTCTCCAACTGGACTTTGTGGGGTGACCTCAAGATCCTGCTGCGCACGGTGCCGTACGTGCTCTCGCGCAGCGGCCGGTAGCCGCCGGATACTCTCCGGGCGATGAGCATCGTCGCTTCGCCGAGCGCGAGCTCGCGTGCGTCGGCGGCTGCCCCTGGCTCGACGCCCGTGCCGGAAGCCGCCCAACCGCGGCGGGCCACCCTCATCGAGGTAGCGCCGACGCGTCGGCGGTTACCTCGTGCGCTGACCGTGCCGGCGCCGCCGGCACGGCCTCAGCTCATCAACTACCCTCCTCGCGGTGGCCCCCGAGAAGACCGAGGACGCCAAGACGCTCATCGAGATCGCCGTCAACCGCTTCATCGACGAGGTCCCCGCGCTCGCCCCGCTGAAGCTGGTCGTCGCCGTCGAGCTGCGCGGCCGCGGCGACGTGCAGATGTACCGCGTCGAGCTGCCGGGCCCGAAGGTCACGAAGGGCATCGCCGAGGATGCACGGGTGCGCGTGGAGATGCCGCGCTCGTTCTTCAACGTCATGGCCAAGGAGGCGCATATCGCCGACTGGCGCGAGGCCTTCACGTACGGCCAGGCGAAGGCGACGGGCCCCGAACAGATCCTCAAGCTCATCGCCCACGTCGTGGAGAAGCAGGAGGAGCGCCAGCGCGTGCGGCGCGCGCGGCACTAGCGGCCCCGGCCGGAGCAAGGGACGGGCATGCGGCGCCCCTGCCGGCAGCCGGGGATCAAGCAGCCGCGCTGGGCGTCCGGTAGACATCGCGTCATGGCCACTGCGCGCCCCCTCGCGGCGCTGGACGAGCTGCCCGAGGCGACAGTCGTGATCGCGCCCGTCCGTGACGATGCCGGCACGGTCGTCGACTTCGTCTTCGAGTACGCAAACCGCGTCGCGGGGAGCGTCGCGCGCATGCCGTTCGTCGAGCTCGTCGGGCGGCGCCTGCTCGAGACGGTACGCGCCTTCCCCGGCGAGCTGTTCGAGGGCTTCGTCGGCGTCCTGGAGACCGGCGACCCGCTGCGCACGCAGATCGATCTTCGCGAACGTCGTGCGGGGCACGCCGAATTCTCGACGCGCTACGAGGTCACGGCCTCGCGTCTGGGCGACGCGCTGCTCGTCGTCTACGAGGACATCGGCGCGCGCGCCCGCACGCGCGCGAACGAGCGGCGCTACGGCGCTGTGCTGGAGGCGACGTCGGACTGGGTCTCGATCGCCGACGCCGACAACAACATCCTCTACGTCAATCCGGCAGGGCGTCGGATGGTGGGAATGGAGCCCGACGAGGACATCACCGGGCGGCGCGTCGGTGACTTCTCTCCGGCGTGGGCGCGCGAGCGCGTACTTGCGGAGGGGCTCCCGGCGGCGCGTCGCGACGGGACGTGGCGCGCCGATCTCGCCCGCCTGCACCGCGACGGTCACGAGATCCCGGTTTCGCAGGTCGTCGTCGCGCGGCTGACGGCCGACGGCGAGGTGGACTTCTACGCGACGATCGCGCGCGACATGAGCCGTGAGCGGGCCGCCGAGGCCGCGCTGCGCGGCAGCGAGGAGCGCTTCCGCGTGACCTTCGAGCAGGCGCCGATCGGCATCTCGCTGATCGACGCCGAGGGTCGCTTCCTGCAGGTCAATGACGCGTACTGCCGCACGATCGGGCGCTCGCGCGAAGAGCTTCTGCAGCTCGGGCCGGTCGCGATCACGCACCCCGACGACGTCGCCGACACCCGCCACGCGTTTCGGGTGCTGGCCGACGGCACCGTCCCGTGGGTGCGCTTCGAGAAGCGCTACATCGACGCCCGCGGCGAGACCGTCTGGGTCGAGATGAGCGGCAGCGTGCTGCGCGACGACAACGGCCGCCCGCAGTACTTCATGGGGATGGTGCAGGACCTCGGCGAGCGCCGCGTCGCGCACACGCTGCAGCGCAGCATGCTGACGACGCAACTGCCCGCAGTCGACGGTGTCGAGCTCGCTGCGCGGTACCTGCCGGGCACGCGCCAGACCGAGATCAGCGGCGACTGGTACGACGTCATCCCGCTGCCCGGCGGGCGCGTCGGCATCGTCATCGGTGACGTCGTCGGCCGCGGGATCGAGGCGGCGGCGACGATGAGCCAGCTGCGTACCGCGCTGCGCGCCTATGCCGTCGAGGGGCTCGAGCCGGCCGAGGTCGTGGCGAAGCTGCACCGGCTCGTCGACCACCTGCGGGTCGGCCTGAGCACGACGCTTGTCTACCTGGACTTCGACCCGTTCACGCGCGAGCTGCGCTACGTCAGCGCGGGTCACCTGCCGGTGCTGCACATGCCGGCCGGCGCTCCCTCCGACTTCCTGCCGGGCGCGCGCTCGACGCCGCTCGGAGCGATCGCGGTCGGAGCGGCGATCCCGCAGGAGCGGATGGTGCTCGCGCCCGGCGATGGCGTGCTGCTCTACACCGACGGCCTCGTCGAGCGCCGCGACGACGGC
>DASYVZ010000187.1:0-3706 GCA_035936515.1 Solirubrobacteraceae bacterium
GCGAACTTCGTCCTCCCGCTGATGATCGGCGCGCCGGACATGGCGTTCCCGCGCCTGAACGCGCTGTCGTTCTGGATGCTGCCGCTCGGCGGGATCATGATGCTGATGTCCTTTGGGGCCCCCGGCGGCTCGTTCGCCAGCGGCTGGACGGCATACGCGCCGCTGTCGGTCACAGCGCCCGAGGGACAGGTGTTCTTCACGATCGGGGTGCAGTTCGCGGGCGCCTCGTCGATCGCGACGGCGCTGAACTTCCTCGTGACGATCATCACCATGCGTGCGCCCGGAATGAGCTTCTTCCGGATGCCGCTGCTCGTGTGGGCGAACTTCTCGACGTCGCTGCTCGTCGTCATCGCGACGCCGTTCATCGCCGTCTCGCAGTTCATGGTCCTCTTCGACCGCTCGCTGGGCTTCAACTTCTTCGCCCCCGCCGGCGGCGGAGACGTGCTGATGTATCAGCACATCTTCTGGTTCTACTCGCACCCGGCGGTCTACATCATGATGCTGCCCGGGTTCGGGATCATCTCGGAGATCATCGCGGTCAAGTCACGAAAGCCGATCTTCGGCTATCGGATGATGGCCTTCTCGCTGCTGGCGATCGTCGTGCTCGGCTTCACCGTGTGGGCGCACCACATGTTCGTCTCGGGCATGCAGGACTGGATCCGCATCCCGATGATGATCACGACGGCGATCATCGCCGTGCCGACCGGGATCAAGATCTTCTCCTGGCTGGCCACCCTGTGGCGCGGCGTGCTGCACATGGACACGCCGATGCTCTTCGCCCTGGGCTTCCTGACGATGTTCACGCTCGGCGGCATCTCCGGCGTGCTGCTCGCGATCATCCCCGTGACGATCCACGTCAGCGACACGTACTTCATCGTCGCGCACATCCACTACGTCCTCTTCGGCGGCTCGCTGTTCACGATCTTCGCCGGCGTCTACTACTGGTTCCCGAAGATGACCGGCCGGATGTACGACGAGCGCCTCGGCAAGCTGCACTTCTGGACGACGTTCATCTTCTTCAATGCGACGTTCGCGCCGATGCACGTCATCGGCGTCCAGGGCATGCCGCGCCGCGTCGCCGACTACGCCGAGCAGTGGGCCGGCTGGAACGTCGCGATCACGATCATGAGCTTCTTCCTCGGCCTCAGCGCCCTCGTCTTCGCCTACAACATGATCGCGTCCTGGCGCGGCGGGCCACACGCCGAGGGCAACCCGTGGCGGGCGCTCACGCTCGAGTGGCAGGTCAGCTCGCCGCCGCCGATCTTCAACTTCGACGCCGTCCCGACGGTCGTGGGCGGGCCGTACGAGTATGGCGTGCCGGGCGCGGTGCACGGCGTGCTGAAGGGCGCGGAGGTACCGCAACCCGCGGGGGCGAGCGCTTCGGGAGCCGGCCACGGCTCGGGCTCCTCCTCGGCCAAGGATCAGGAGTAGCCCGCGATGTCGAAGCACATCCTCGTGGTGGCCAACCAGACGATCGGCGGCGCCACGCTGCTGGACCTCGTCAAGGAGCGCGCCAAGGAGGAGGACACGAGCTTCACGCTCGTCGTGCCGATGACGCGCCCGCGCTCGGGCTACGTCATCTACGACGATGCCGTGCGCGAATCCGCGCAGGTGCGGCTGGACCTGACGCTGTCTTACCTGCGCGGCGAGGACGTCGTCGCCAGCGGCGAGCTCGGCGACGAGGATCCGTATACGGCCACGCTCGACGCGATCGACGAGTACAAGCCCGACGAGGTCATCATCTCGACGCTGCCGCAGTCGTCGTCGGGCTGGCTGCGGCGCGATCTCATCGAGCGCATCCAGGATGCCACGGAGGCGCCCGTCACGCACGTCATCTCCGACGTGAACGAAGAGGGATTGCCCTTCCAGGTGACGCTCGTCATCGCCAACGTGACGGCCGGCCGCGGTGATCTGCGCACTCGCATGAAGGAGCTTGCGGCCGAGACCGACGACATGCTCTTCATCGTCGTGGTGCCGCTGCAGGCGCATGGCGACGGCCGCGCCGCCGCAGTCGCCCGCGCGCGCCTGGGAAACACGCTCGACAAGATGCGCCGCGAGGGACTGCTCGTGGCCGGCATGGTCGGGGATCCCGATCCGTACACCGCCGCGATGAACGCGCTGCAGTTCTACAAGGTGTCGCGGATCATCGTCTCGACGCTTCCCGTCACGCGCTCCGGATGGCTGCGCGCCGATCTCATCAGCCGCCTGCGCAAGGCCTCGAACATCGAGGTCGAGCACATCGTCGCCGAGCAGCAGTCCGACGAGCAGGCCGACCCGGCAGCCGCCACGGACGGGCCGCGCTGATGGAGGCCGCGGGGATCAGCGCGGGGATCGCGCTCGACCACCACGACGACGATCACGACCACCACGGCCCTCCGCCGGCCAACCAAAGCTCGCGCGTCTCGCACGAGGTCCTCGGGATGCTGCTTTTCATCATCTCCGAGATCATGGTCTTCGGGGCCTTCTTCGCGGCCTATTTCTTCATCAGGCTCGTGGCCGAGGGGCATCGCTGGTTTCCCTTCGAGGGCTACGAGCTGCCCGTCGCCATCGCCGGCATGAACACGGCGATCCTGCTCAGCTCGTCGCTGACGATGCACTGGGCGCAGGTGTCGATCAAGAACGGCAATCGCTTCGGCCTCAAGGCCGGCATGCTGCTGACCGCGCTGCTGGGCGCCACGTTCCTCTTCATCCAGATCAACGAGTACGTCCACATCGGCTTCTCGCCGCAGGACCACGCCCAGGGCACGATCTTCTACGGCCTGACCGGCCTGCACGGTGCGCACGTCTTCATCGGCCTCACGCTGCTCGTCGTGGTGACCATACGAGCGTTCCGCGGGCATTTCTCACCGGAGCAGCATCACGGCGTCGAGATCCCGGGCATCTACTGGCACTTCGTCGACGTCATGTGGATCGTCGTGTACACGTCGATCTACATCATCTAGCCCGCGCCGCCGTGCGCCCGCCGTGGGAATCCGAGGACGCAGCGTTCTCGCTGCTGCTGCGCGTGCTGGCGATCGCGGTCGTTGTCGTCCTGCTGTCGGTCCTGCTCAAGGCGATCCTGTAGCCGCGCAGCGTGCGCCGCGACCCGCGCCGGCAGCAATGAACTACCCAGTTTGCTCGGCGAGGTAGTCGGCGAGCTCCTGCAGCTCCGTATCGGTGAGCGCCTCGCCGTAGTCCTTGGGCATGATGTCGCTGAAGCCGGGCGTCAGCTCGGCGCTGGGGTCGACGATCGCCTTCTTGATCTCCTCGGCACTCATGCCCTTCAGGACCGCGTCGAGGTCCGGGCCCGTCGTGGCCTGCGTCCGGGCGGCGCCGAGCGTGTGGCAGTTGCCGCAGGACTGAGCGTCGTCCTTGCCGGCGACGAACAGCTTCAGCCCGAGCGGGGCGTCCTTTGGCACCTGTGGCATGCCGCCCGCGGTCGCCAGCTTGCCCTCGTCCTCGCCCGGCCGCGCCGCCACCATGGCGACGTACGCCGCGACGTCCTCAACCAGCCGGCCCTCGACGAGGTCCGCCGGCATGTACGCGGGGCTGTCCTCGGGGACGTCGGCGGGGAACTTGATCTGACCGGCGACGACCCCGCGGATCGTGCCGCGGCCGAAGCCGTCGGCCAGCGCCTGCCGGAACGCGGCGTCGAGGTTCGGTCCGGTCGCGCCCGTGGTGCCCGCGCGCTCGAGCACGTGGCACGAGCCGCACTTCTGCGCGAAGG